>NZ_JAWJTF010000039.1:7179-72298 GCF_048836525.1 Nostoc sp. CALU 546 | reverse complement strand
TCAGAAATCAAAGCGGATTCCTATAGTCGTCTGTCTCGTTAATTATGAGTGGTTATAAAAGTTCGTAGTCAGGACTTTAGTCCTGACTACGAACTTAGTAATGCAGATATTCTAGGCGATGCGATCGCATCAAGCCGCTTCCCGCAGTTGTGGTTGTGACGGCACACTCACCTCTGGAAATGAAAGCGAGAGTTGTTCAGCTTGAGGTACTGCGGCTTGCTGCAAAACTTGAACTTCGATATTCACGCTCACCAAATAACTACCTGTATCAGCACCAACTGCTTCGGCAATTAGTTTAGCAATATCTGGGCGTTTGGCAGTCAGCGGGTCACGTAAAATACACCGATCCCATTCATGCTTGGCAGTCGGATTGAGGTTGAGAATATAATGCTTCATCATCGAACTAACCCTTGAATCCATCTTCCAGAAGGTTTTCACAGAGCCATTATGCATTTGGCTAGGCTTTGTGGACGCTCTCTATATTATAGTATATTTGTACTAACATAGGCAATATCTGAGTGAGAAAGTAGGAGATTTAGACCATTAGTAGTAAGTGCAGAGGCGTGTATTAGGTATATTCCCGTGCTAGATCCCATTGTTTTGGGGGCTGTATTTGAATCGAGAGGCTAATAATCAAAGCGCGTCCTCTCCAACTTGGCAGCCAATCCCCAGTCCCCAGTCCCCAGTCCCCAATCCCCAATCACTAATCCCTGAAAATCTGCCCATAGGTAATTCCTAATAAAAAGCTATTGCAACTAAGCTTACAAAGCAACGCCAAATTTTTATATAAATTGCTATATGGTAGATATCTATATTATTGACCTATTTGTGATTGGTCTGCTTTTGTTGATGGTCACATTAGCGTCAGGTTTAATTGCTCGCTTACCTCTTTCTTTTGCGATTATCTACCTACTGGTTGGCATTTTTCTAGGCCCTTATAGTTTAGGTCTAATTCAATTACGTCAAGATGAAGCTTTCAACGCCGAATTATTAGAGAGATTAACAGAACTGGTAGTAATTATTTCTGTATTTAGCTGCGGCTTAAAAATTGTTCGCCCATTAAGGTTAAAGGTTTGGGATATTACGGTGCGATTAATTGTCTTTCTGATGCCAATTTCAATTTTTGCTTTGGCTGCTGTAGGTAAATTGTTTTTAGGAATGAATTGGGGAGAAGCAATTTTATTAGGGGCAATTCTCGCACCAACAGATCCAGTCTTAGCATCAGAAGTACAACTGACCAATACAAACGACCAAGATGAGTTGAGATTTGGTTTAACTTCTGAAGGTGGATTAAATGATGCTTTAGCTTTTCCCTTCGTTTATTTTGGCATTCATGCATTAGAAGATGATAACTGGAGTAACTGGTTTCAACAGTGGATTACGGTTGATTTAATTTGGGCGATCGCAGTTGGTATTATTATGGGAATTGCTGTTGCTAAATCAATAGTTTGGATTGACGAAAAAATTCAAAAGCGTCTCCCTTCCGATAAAATCATGGAAGATTTTATTGCCATCAGCATAATTTTGTTAACTTATTCATTAACAGAAGTAGTTAATGGCTATGGATTTCTGGCAGTATTTGTAGCTGGTTTAGTCGTCCAACGCAGTTATAAAAATCCTGAAAAGCCGCTAGCACAATTAGAATTTATTGAGCGACTTGAAAAGCTCCTAGAAGTTGGAACAATTTTACTATTGGGTTCAATATTATTATTGCAACCAATGCTCAATTATGCTGTGCAATCTTTGATAGTGATAATTTCATTATTTTTGATCATCAGACCTTTAGGAGTTTGGATTAGCACAATAGGTAAAAGCCCTCTAGAATCACGCCGTAGAAGTATGCATCCAGGAACTCGTTTGTTATTTGGATGGTTTGGTATTCGCGGTGTTGGCTCTTTATACTATCTCGCCTATGCCTTTGGTCATGGCTTAAAAGGTGAAGCTGCCGAACAAATTGCCTGGATAACTTATACTACGATTGTAGTCTCTGTGATTGTGCATGGAATTAGTGCAACTCCATTAATGAAGTGGTATGAACACAATCTTAGTAATCAAAGAAAAACTACTTCATAAATGTAGGGTCAATACAGTTCGGTTCAGGAGAGAGACGCGATAAATCGCCGTCTCTACAAAGAACTGATTATTGTAAAGACGGCGATTTATCGCGTCTTTGCGATCTAGGGCGTGTCATCAAAAAACCTTATCCGAACCGTATTCAATGTAGGATGTGTTATGCCAAAAGCTAAAGCACTTTAAACTTTTGTGCCTTATTATCGGCGATTACACAACCTACAATTTAATTTTATTAACTATTTACCTGTCACTTTTTCAATCACTTCTTTCGCTTTTTCACCAAAACTTTCTGGAGGATTTTGTTCTTTCTCAGCCTTCAAATTCCTTTCGTAAGCCTTCTCAATAGTATTAAGGTTGGTGGAATCTTTTTTTGCTTGCTCATAAGCTTTTTGTCGTTCTTCTTCTCGAACGCCTACACCTGGGTCATATTCGTAAGCACGATTAACTTTTTCTTCAGAATTCGGTTTATACTCTGGAGGTATTAGCTTTAATTCTTCAAGAGTAGTTGCATAACTAGCTTGCTGACCGACAATAAATGAACCTGAAAAGCTGATGAAAATCATCAAGCCAACAACCAAAATACTAGAAAATGCTTGTTTGAAAGTTAATACAATTTTTTGCATTGAGAAATCCTCCCATTTTATTTATGAGTCTTTTCCATGTATAAATAGATTCGATACTCAAGACTCACAGGCATACTAAATGTTTAAGTACAGTTATTACTTCTACCGCAGGATATATTAATTTTTAGTTATATTTCCTTTTTTTAGCTTAGTGGGATTTTACCCTAAATAGCTCTCCCTAACCCCAATACGGTTCAGTTAGGCATGAAAAAACTTGTAGAGACGGCGATTTATCGCGTCTCGAAAAACCAAAATTGTTGCCAGTAGGCCTTAGAGGTTGTTTGAAAAGTCTTTGGCTGTGATTTTAAGTACTTGTTGATCCCCCCTAACCCCCCTTAAAAAGGCTACCGTGTATACACAAGTCGAATTACCCCCCTTAATCCCCCCTTGGAAAGGGGGGAAAAAGAAATCTAGTTCCCTCCCCTTTGCAAGGGGAGGGTTAGGGTGGGGTAAAACCTTGGGTTTTTCAGCTATTTCAGACTTGTGTATACACCGTAGCCTTAAAAAGGGGGGAACCGGAATTAAAGTCCCCCTTTTTAAGGGGGATTTAGGGGGATCTAAAACTTTTGATACCGACAAGAGGACTTTTAAAACATCCTCTTAACCCAAGCGTATTTAGCTATAACCAACTGTAATTAATTTTAATTCCTCGGCTTTGCATTGCCTCTTCAAATAAATTTGTTGGTAGTGCTTCTTCCACAGCAAAAACACCTGGTTTATTGAGTTTGCCTTCTAGCAATAATTGGGCAATACTACCTGTGCCACAACCAGAAGCCATAGCTGTATTTTCATGCACTATAGTTGAACAATAAACAGCAGTTTTACCATTTTTTTGCCCTGTCACTTCTGAACGAACTGCTACCCCAATTCCACTAAAATTATTAGTGACATCTGTCATTGAGTGGCTGACATGAGATAGAAATTCAATCATGTAACGTCGCTGCATTAACCACTTGGGAAAAATGTGTGCTGCAATCCAAGTTAGATGATTGTAAAAATCGGGAACAGAGCCAAACTTAGTAATTACAGTTTTTACTGATGGGAAAGCATGGGGCAGTGTAAAGGTTTCTGGCATATCAAACCAGTAAACCCCGCTACGTCTATATGGGGATGGAAACTCAACTACTTCCCTTTCACTGTAAGGCTTGACTATTTCCCATTTTCCATCTATCCAAGCCTCAAAAGGATACTGCAACCCTAGAAAAGTTGTCCGCATCACTGTAATGCCAGCACCACCAGAACCAGAAACTAAATAACTTAAATGGATCTTTTCTGGTTGATCAAATTGTTCAACTCCCTGACGTACCATGCTATTAGAAATACCAGGGAAAATACCAGTGTTAATAATTGCTGTCACACCAGCAGCAGCAGCTTGTTCATGATGACTGAGAGCCTTGCTGGTATAGGAGCGATGATCGCTGACATCTAGATAATTAACGCCCTGAGCAATACAGGTTTCGAGAACATTAGTATCTCGATAGTGAAATGGCCCAGCACAATGGATGACTAAGTTAGAGTTTGCGATCGCATCTCGCAGCTTGTCAACTTCTACTAAGTCCAGTATCAAAAACTGCACTTGTCCTCCTGAAGATAAGCTAACAGCCCTCCCAAACTCCGCAGAACGTCCAGTAATTGTAATTTTTGCCTGCGTATGGGTAGCTAGATCCTGAGCAACACTGCTACCAATCCGCCCTCGTCCACCAAGAATTAAAACGCTGTCTGTCATTACTCCAAATTCGCAACACTAACCTTATTTCATCAGTTTTGTGTCCTGTTTGCCATCGGTTATAAGTATGATTTATACAAGTTAACGAAATTTCTGCTACAAAGATGTTACCAGGGACGTACATTCAGTAAATCGCAAAGTTTTCCTCAAGAGCAATGCTTGGACAATGTTGTTTTTTAACTCTTAACTTTTTTGATAGCGCATTCCTGGTAGTTGCGAAACGAAACCCATAAGTTCCAACTGTAACAAAGCACTGGAAACTGAGCCAGCAGCCATACTGGTTTGTTGGACAATAAAATCGAAGGGTAAAGCTTCACTTGCGAACGCATCCATTACCCTTTGTAGTTCTGGTGATAAAGTTGGCAAACTTAACTGTTCTGGTGCTGTGGAAGCCTCGACTCCATCAAGTTGTGGTATTGCTCCTAGCATTGTTAAGAGTTCATCTAGTTCCTTAAGAATGAAAGAAGCTCCCTGACTCAGTAACTTTAAGCACCCTTGCGAGGGGTAATCATCCAGTCTCCCAGGTAATGCATAGACATCTCTACCAAATTCATTTGCATAAGTGGCTGTTATTAAGGCACCAGATTTTAACGGCGCTTCCATGACCAAGATGGCGCGGCTTAAGCCTGCAATAATTCTATTACGACGTGGAAAGTGCGTGCGATCAGGTGGGGTTTTTGTCGGGTACTCACTCACAACTAACCCAGCTGTCAAAATTTGCTGGTACAAATCCCGATTTTTATGTGGATAGATGACATCTACACCAGTTCCCAAAACTGCGATCGTGCGTCCGCCTGCTTTCATAGCAGCGCTGTGGCTTTCTGTGTCAATTCCCTCTGCCATTCCAGAAACAACTGTAAAGCCATTTTTAGCCAAAGCTGTGCTAATTTGGCGAGTCCAACGAATACCGTATTCTGAGGGTTGGCGTGTTCCAACAATTCCAACCAGTGGTTTTTGTCCGAGATTTTCTTGGAGTTCGACTTCACCGCGATAGTACAAAATCGGCGGCGGACTTGGAGTTTCCAGCAGTAAGCGGGGATAATCTGCATCTGCTGGTGTCCAGAAATGAGAGTTTTCCTGCTGGTGCTTAGTGAATAGTTGTTCTGGTTGCAAACGCGATCGCTGTTGTACTACTTTTTCTAATGTTTGCAAACCAAAACCTTCCACTTCTCCCAATTGTGCCTTGGTAGCGTTCCAAGCTGTTGCCAGCGTACCAAAATGCTGTTCCAGCCGTCGCAATAATACCGGGCCAATTCCAGAAATTTGTGCCCAAGCTAGCCAATATGCACCTTCTTCTACCACCGTTCCATCCTCACGCCTACTGGATTGAGTATTCCCAAATTTGACCTCATACCAATTCAATTAATAATTGCAACACATCCTTGGGTGAAGACGCGATTCATCGCGTCTCTACAAGATGGTTTATTTGTCGCATTCTATTTGCATACCTGCACCTCACCGGATTGAAAATGGCTATACCCTTGACCTTTTTTTAATTAAAAATTATTATTCTTAATTTTTAATTAATTTGGGGTACAAGCCCCCACAGATAGCGCAGCGTTAGCGAGTCCGCGTACTCTTACAGAGAAGCAAGCTACGCGCAGCGTCTCGTAGAGAGCGTCTTGCAATTTTTAATTAATAATTTTTAATTTTTAATTGGAGCAAAGCGACTTGACTTTTGACCCTTGACTCTTGACTATTAACTATTGACTATCTATTTTTATATTCTGTGATGAAATATTTCTATCGTCTTCTAATAAGCCTATGTGGGTGCCTAATATTTTTACTGCTGCATAGTGGACTTGGTTTGTTGCCTAGTTTGGCAGCCGAAAAAGTTACTGTCAGGTACGGATTGTTTGAGCAATCGATCCCAGTGGCAGATATACGCAACTATGACAAGACACAAAAGGCTTCTAGCGATTTGCAATCTTTCCTAGATTACCTGAGCGATAAAGAGAAACAGAAGTTTCAAGATGCCCTTCAAGTAAAAATGTCTCTTGATATTGTGGCTTTAGATAAGCTGCTCAACACAGGAATGGGCAAGCAAATTTTATCTTTTGCTTCTAGTGCGATCGCTCGTCGCGATCAAGCCAGTACACAAGCACTACGATCTGCCTTGATTTTAGGATCAAAATCACCAGAAGGTCTAGGCATAACCAGCTTTCTAGAAGCTTATCCTAGTAATCAACTAGTTGTTGACGTGTCAAAAATTTCCCGGTTAGTTGGCATGGCAAACTCTTCTTCTAGTTCTGCTGATGCACCACCAAAGGACAATGTAAGTACTTCACCTTTAGGAAAAATCGCACTGCAATATCAGACACTCGCAGCCCAAGATAAACAATTCTCCGGTTGCTTGTTTGGCGATTCTATTTCGGCTGGACTTGGTAATACCCTTGGGAGTGGTACTTTTAATTTTGGGTTAAATGGTCTGAGTACAATCTCTTTATTGGAACAACTGAAAAGTTTAATTCCTACTAAGGTGAAATGCGAAAAAGCTATTATTGCCATAGGTGGAAATGATGCTTGGTATGGAATTAGTGATGAGTTGTTTAGCAAAAATCTCCAAGAGGCGATCGCACTTGTGCGAACAATGGGAAATAAAGAGATTTTTCTCATTCCGGCTTTTTATTCAACAGTTGCAGCAAGCTCAGATCCAACTGTAGCAGCCCCACTTTCTAGAGTTGAACAAATTAATGTTCTGATTAATCAAGTTGCTGAAACAGAAAAAGTGCCAGTTGCAGCAGCAGGACTAGCACCCTTGTATGAAAATAATGTTCTTAAAGAAAATTTGACCAGTGATGGCGATCATCTGAATGCAGAGGGTCTAAAAATTTATCGGCAAGCATTATTAGAAATACTGGGTAAGTAAGTATGTCAACCTAAAAGCTTATTTGACAAGTGTTTCGCCGTGACTTTAGGCACTTTTCGATCCCCCCTAACCCTCCTTCAAAAGGCTACGGTGTACACACAAGTCTGAAGTAGTTTACGAATCTGGTTTTTACCCCACCCTAACCCTCCCCGATGCATTGGGGAGGGAACTAGATTTTCTATTTCCCCCCTTGGCAAGGGGGGATTAAGGGGGGTAATTAGACTTGTGTGTACACCGTAGCCTTGCAAAGGGGAGGGAACTGGATTTCCGGTTTCCTCCATTTGCAAGGGGCGATTGAGGGGGAGCGAAAATTTTTGATGCCGACAAGAGGACTTTTCAACCCACATTCCGCACTTCAAAATGTAGTATAAAAGCCTAAATAATGATTTCCGAATACAAGTAAATAATAAGACATGTGAATCTTTAATAAACTCGCAGAAATAAACCTGTGTGACGAAGACGGTGAGGCTTACATTGCTGAGAAGAAATTGATTTCAAGCTTTGTCTAAAACTAAATAGACATTGGTTCAATCCAAGTGAGACAATTCATATAAACTCAAAAACATTTGAGGGTAAAAAATGTCTCCAATCGAAAATACTCAAATTAAAAATATTGACCATTTAGGAATAGTAGCTGGGTTAATTGATGAAATAGGAATAGTTGAAATAATTAATTCCCAATTAGGAATAGACCCTCGTGAAAAGATAACAGCAGGAACACTGGTGAAAGCAATTTTAATCAATGGATTAGGATTTGTCTCAAGACCTTTATATTTATTTAGTCAGTTTTTTGATGATAAAGCTATCGAAATATTATTGGGAGAAGATGTAAAAACTGATTACATCAATGACGATAAAATTGGCAGAGTTATGGATAAGTTATATAAAAGTGGATTGAATAATCTGTTTATGGAAATTGTATTATCAGTAATTAAAAAATTTAATCTATCTACAAAATACTCACATTTGGATGCAACATCATTTCATCTGCATGGAGAATACAACAGTGAAGAGCATCAGGAAAAAGAATCGGAAATAACCAGGGAAAGACCAATAATTATCACTAAAGGATATTCTCGTGACCACAGACCAGATTTGAAACAATGTGTTTTAGATTTAATAACTAGTAGTGATGGAGACATCCCATTATTAATGAGAGTTGGAGATGGAAATGAAGCGGACAAAGCTGTATTTGGCAAAATCTTAGTAGAGTTTAAAAAGCAAATAGATTTCGATAGTATTATGGTCTGTGATAGTGCATTATATAGTCAGGAAAATCTCAATTTAATTGCACATTTAAAATGGATAAGTAGAGTGCCAATGACCATAAAAAAAGCACGAGACTTAGTGCAATTGGTAGAGATAGAAGAGAGAAACACACAATCAAGAGAGAAAGGGGTAGCCCAAACTTTAGATGAATACCAGTGGAAAGAAGAAATAGTAAATTATGGTGGGATTAAACAAACTTGGCTGATAGTAGAAAGCCAAAAAAGAAAGTCCAGTGATTTAGAGAAGCTAGAGCAAAGGCTCAAGAAAGAAAAAGTTAACGTTGAAAAACTACTACAAGAATTAAAAAGAGAAGATTTTGAAACTCCGCAGACAGCCAGATATAAACTAAAAGTCATCAATAAAAAGCTGAAACTCTTTGAAATTAAAGAACTCCAACTTTTTGAAAGTCAGTCAAAACAGAAGAAAACTGTTTATAAAATCTCAGCAGAGATTCATGAAAAACTAGAAGAGATAGAAATCCTCAGAAAATCAGCCGGAAGATTTATTTTAGCGACGAATTTAGTTGATGACGAAAAGTTAACACCCTCAGAAATTATTACAACTTATAAAAATCAACAGTCTTGTGAAAGAGGATTTAGATTTCTGAAAGACCCTTTATTTTTTGCAGATAGTTTTTTTGTAGAAAACCCTGAGCGCATTGAGACGATGTTATTTTTAATGTCTTTGTGTCTGTTAGTTTATAATCTTGGTCAAAGGGAACTGAGAAATAGCTTAAAAAGACTCAAAGTCGGCATCAAAAATCAACTAGGAAAATTAACAATTTCTCCTACCTTAAGATGGGTCTTTCAATGTTTCCAAGGAATTCACTTTTTGACTTTAAATGGAATTAATCAAGTGATTAATTTAACCTCAGAACGCCATTATATTTTGAATTGTTTACCATCATCTTGTCAAAAGTATTATCTACTTTCTTAAGCTAAACACTGTTTTCAGATTGAATCAAAATTTATCAACATCTGGAGGAACAATCATTGCTCTTCAAAATCAGCGTCCTTGCATAACCTATTTTATGGGTCAAATTTTTTATATTTGCTCATTTATCTTCATGCGTTAGATTCATTCTGTACTCTAGTTCTTAACTATCCTAATTTTTGGCTTTTCTCTTCCTCGTAATCTTTTTATACTTCAATTTGAAGTGCGGAATATGGGTTTCAAACATCCTCTAATTAAACATAAAATGCTCATTAGATAGACCCCCAACTTCTCAAATAAGTCGGGGAATTACGAATTACGAATTACGTTAGCGCAGCGTTAGCGACGCAGGAGCGTCATTACGAATTACGAATTATCACTATTAGGCTTTCCAATTCAAAAACCGTGCATAAACATAAGCGATGCCTTCATCAATAATTGTTCGCACACCTGCGCTAGAATCCCACCATTTTTCTGGATCGTAATCTTGCGTTTTGGCAGCAATCACACCAACTTTGATATCAGGATTCAGTAATTTTTTGAAAATTAGCCAGCTTCTACGGGTATGAACATCCAAAGAAAAAAGATTAATTGATTCTATCTGTAAATTTGAATTGGATAGCCAGCGATAAAATTCAGCAGCAGATGCATAACTACGATCCTTAACCACGAAAGGTGTCGGAACAGCTACCACTTTTTCTGTTTCTAAACCAAGTTTTATGAAGGTGGCGGCTGTCACCTCTGCAAAGTTCTTGTATCCGGTAAGATAACTTCCTTTTCCTAATGTGCCTCCGGTGGTAATTATTTGACTATAAGAACCATTTTGAAATTCAGCCAAAGCTTCTTCTATAGCATAATCTGGTAGCCATCCTTCAACAATTAATGCTTGTGCTGATTTGATTGGGGAAGTTACGGCGAGAAATGAGTGTACATGAGTAATAGTGAAAAATATTAAATAAGCAATCAAAGCGATCGCAATCGCCCACCCTTGAGCCGTAAGTGTCCACATTTCTTGGCGTTTGATTAGTTTGACTTTTGGAAACTTTTGACACCGACGATTTTTTGCCTGCATTAAACCTTCGCTAAACGTTGTTCTTTCAAATAGGTAAATACAGACTTATCTCCAATATCCGCAGGAATTTCTTGCACTGTCTTTCGCAGGGCAAACACTAAAAATAACATCGCCCAAATTCCTAATAAAATACTTTCTCCCTGAGTTGGTAAAATTCCCACTAAATGTCCTAATAATAGTAGCGGTACTATTGGGGTTAATATTTTGGTTTCCAGGCGATTGAAGCAAAAAGCCTCTTTAAAATAAATACCTGTCAAAGCAACGAAGATAAAACCAACTCCGAATAAGGTAATCGGTTGATTGTAAACAGTAAGAGCCAAAGGTTCACTACTAGAGATTGCCAATATCACTGATGCGATAGTACCGATCGCCCAAAAAACTTGCAAAGTTCGGTGCAGTGATGCCATGTAGATATGAATGGTAAATAAACTTACACCAAGGGCGAGACTAAAACAAGCATATAGAGGTGTCAGGATGGTGAAAACAGTCGGGTTATTGTTGAATAAAACCAAAGCGCTGCCGATGGCAAAGCTCAGTGCTGCTACCATTAACCCAGCGCGGTAGATAATTACGCCAGTGCGATCGCTCTGAGTAATTGTAAATTCCCCAAACTGGCCTTGATAAACTTCTGGTGCTGAGAGTGTTTGTGTAGTCATAGTTAAGAATATAATTATGATTCTCTTGTAGAGTACAACAGGAAATTGCTCAAGGGTTACTTTTATTATTATGGGCAATGAAACGAACTTAATGTCACCATATCTAAACTTATGTCTTTCAGCAGTTGCTTTATTGCAATTCAAGTCTTACAAAAACAAGACTTGTAGTGCATCTTGTAAATTAATCTGTAACTGTGAGTGAGCATTGCCGCAATTAATGGCAATTTCTACCCATCCGTGACTGCCAACTAAAGCTATTATCTCTCCAACCTTAACATCACTGTAAGTTTCACAGCCTGGTATATTCAACCCGGCGGCTTGCACACACCAAGTTTTGCCTTGGACGTAACTCTCTGGAATGTTGCTCACTAGGTTGCCAAAGTGGTCAATATATTGAATGCAACCCACTACATTAGTGGTTGTTTGCTTACAGTCGCCTATATCTAGCTTTACCAAACTTGCTGGATCAATTTCTTTACCTAACTGTTTGAGAGGAACACCACTAGCAAGATTAGCTCCCACTGGTGCAAAGATATCCCTACCGTGAAAAGTCTTGCTTGGTTGAGGAGTTCGCCAATAGTTAAGATTTGTGAGTTCGACGGCTGCGTAGGCGTAGCCCGTCGTAGACATCGCTGGACTTTGACTGAGTATGCCGCTGAATATACCATTATCTGGGCCTACGAGGAACCCTTGAGCAAATTCTACTGCGATCGCTCGTCGTTTGCTTCCCACACCCGGATCTACTACTGCTACATGCACTGTCCCCACTGGGAAATAGGGATAAGCATTCATCAGGCTAAACCTGGCTGCGGCGATGTCTTGCGGCGGAATTTGGTGCGTTAAGTCTACTATCGTCAGTCTGGGGTTGATTTGGGCTATGACTCCCTTCATTATGCCTACATAAACATCGCGATCGCCGAAATCGCTCAGTAAAGTCACGAGTGGTTGTTGATCTATCTGCTTTTTGGACATATTTTGGTAAAAATATATAAAAAAATATTTTTCTGTAGCAACAGCTACAAAATATGTGTTATGTTAAGAAGACAAGACAATAAAGTGAAAAATTAAACCAGGTAATCACTATGAATCAAAATAGACTACAAAGTGTGAGCAAAGCACGAGAAACTCACAGAGCGAATATTCAAAAAAGCCTAGAGCATCGCTTAGAAATAGCCAGAGCAAAAGGCGACGAACAGCTGATTCGTCAACTGGAAGCTGAGATGAGATATTCCAGTTAAATCAAGTTTTCATTGTTCATAGTTTTGTTGTTTAACCCGCTACGGCGGGTTTTTTGTTTTGAGGGGGTTTCTAGCAATTTCGCTCTGATAGCGTTTTTCAATTACGGTTAAGACAAGAGACGCGATGAATCGCCGTCTCTACAATAATCAGAACCGTATTGACACTACTGTAACGGTAAAGCGTAATGGTAAAATTCTTTATTCTTAACGTAATCTCGCGCTTCATAGAGTTTTTGCGCGGTTATGTTAGAAATTTGAGTAGCTAAAATTACTCGAATGGCTCCACTTTCTTGTGCATATTTTTCTGCAACACTCATCAATAACTTTGCAATTCCCTTGCGGCGATACGACTCTTCCACATACAAATCGTTCAATATCCATACTCGTTTCATTGACACTGAAGAAAAGCTGGGATAAAGCTGAGTAAATCCAACTAATTCCCCATTGTCATTAGCTGCAAATATTACCGAGTCATTATTCTGGAAACGTTCTCTGAGAAACTCTTTAGCAGCTTCAAGGTTTGATGGCTGATTGTAAAAAATACGATACCGATCAAATAGTACTGAAACACTTTCAAGATGATTAATATTAGCTAAGAAAACTTCCATTGAGTGTCCTCATCACTTCAATGCAGTTTATACCACAATCCGGTTTAGTTAAGGGCTACTGGCAAAAATCTTGGGTTTTTGAGACGCGATAAATCGCCGTCTCTACAAGTGTTTGCGTCTGATCTGAACTGTATTGGTTTATAGCCAATACTGCTTGGTTAAAGTAAATGGCAGGTGAAATCAAGAAAGATATGTTCGCGTTTTACGATAACAGCAAGCTTTTATTCATTATCTTTGCTTTCTCATGGGTTTGTAGTAAGCACTTAAGTGCTTAAAAATCCAGGACTAAAGTCCTTACTACAAACTTTTATAACCCCACTAGTTCACTAAGACTTTGGTTTATAAGTCGAAGCTACGTGCAATTCTTTCAACTGTTTAGCATCTACACTCGAAGGTGCATCTGTTAACAAACAACGTGCTTGTTGTGTCTTTGGAAAAGCAATTACATCTCGAATAGATTCTTCTCCAGCTAGCAACATTACCAAACGATCTAGACCGTAGGCAATGCCACCATGCGGCGGTGTACCATATTCAAATGCTTCTAAGAGAAAGCCAAATTTACTTTGTGCTTCTTCAGGAGATAAACCGATGGCTTCAAATACCTGCTGTTGAATTTCTCGCTGATAAATCCGCAGACTTCCGCCGCCAACTTCTACGCCGTTGAGTACCAAGTCGTAAGCTTGGGCGCGTGCAGTCTTTAAATCGCTCAAATCATCAGGATGAGGTGCTGTAAATGGGTGGTGCAATGCTTCTAGACGCTTTTCGTCAGCATTCCACTCGAACATCGGGAAATCTGTAATCCAGAGTAAGTTGATTTTTTCTGGATCAATTAAACCAAATTCTTTAGCGATCGCTTGCCGTAATCTATCTAAAGTTTTATTAACTGTAGCAGCATCACCAGCCCCAAACAACAGCAAATGTCCAGCTTTTGCACCTGTACGGCGTAAAATTTCTTGTTTTTGTTCTTCGCTTAGGTTGTCTTTAATAGCGCCAATGGTGTCAATTTCGCCATCATCCCTGACGCGGATATAAGCTAAACCTCTAGCACCGGCTTCACTGGCTTCTTTGAATAAATCGCCGCCTGGTTTAATTCGGACATTAGAAATTACATCGTTACCGTTGGGAATGGGTAAGATTTTGACGATACCACCATTAGTCACAGTGTCTCGAAAGACTTTGAAACCGGAGTCTTTCACAATATCTGAGACATCAACTAATTCCAAACCATAGCGGGTATCTGGTTTATCACTCCCATAGCGTTCCATCCCCTCAGCATAGGTGAGACGGGGGAAAGGGCGCTGTAACTCAATTCCTTTAACTGTTTTGAAGATATGGCAAACTAAGTTCTCATTTAGTTCAATAATTTCTTCTTGGGACATGAAGCTCATTTCCATGTCCAACTGAGTGAATTCTGGTTGTCTGTCGGCGCGTAAGTCTTCGTCACGAAAACAACGGGCAATCTGATAATATCTATCTAAACCGGATACCATCAGCAATTGTTTAAATAGCTGGGGTGATTGCGGCAAAGCATACCACTCACCAGGATTGACGCGACTGGGTAGAACATAATCCCGCGCTCCTTCTGGGGTAGAACGGGTAAGTATTGGGGTTTCGACTTCGATAAAACCTTCCAAATCTTCCAGATAACGACGCATGGCTTTGACAATTTGATGACGCAGTTGCAAATTTTGCGCCATGCGTTCGCGTCGCAAATCTAAATAACGATATTTCAGCCGCAAGTCTTCGCGCACTGTCTCGGTGTCAGCTACGGAAACTTGGAAAGGTAACTGTTTGCGAACAGCATTGAGAAGTTTAATTTTATCGGCGTAGATTTCCACCTCGCCTGTTGGGATGCGGGTATTCAGCGATTCTTCGGGACGTTGTGTTACCCTACCAGTGATTTCAACAACATATTCATTTCGCAGGGCGTTTGCATGTTCGTAAGAATCTGGGGTGCGTTGCGGATCACTAACGATTTGGACGATTCCAGAGCGATCGCGTAAATCTAAAAATATCACACCACCGTGATCGCGGCGACGGTCTACCCATCCGTAAAAGGTAACTGTTTCTCCAATATGTTCTTTTCGGAGTTCGCCGCAATAATGAGTTCGCATAAGTGTTAATTATTGTTTCCTGGGCTAGATTGGGAAGAAAATGTCAAAGCCTTCCCATTATCTAGCATCAATAGTAATTGTAGTAGTTCTGGTGAAATAAAAAATCAAATAATTTCACACTATTACAACTCAGTCGGCAAGAAAAATTCGATGTACTTAAGTATGTTGTGCAGCGAGTCGTTGGAATGCCGACGGTGCTGGATTATCTGCGGCGAGGTGCTGGCGTATCACCTCGGCACACGCACCTGAGCTTAACAACGAGGTATCGACTTCAAGATCATAGATGCCAGGAATGTGGACTTCATGTTGCCATAACTCAACTGGGTGTGGCTTCGCGGAGTCGGCTGCACTTCCTACGTTCCAACCTGTGTTTTGTCGTCGTTCCATAATGCTCTCAATGGGACAGCGAACGCCTACAAACAAGACCGGCAATCCGTTCAAACGTCGGGCACTATCGGACAGAATGCCCTGGGGAATTGCGTAGGCATCATGGTGTCCGACATCAACCACGACATTCAAACCTAAGCGGCTGTGAGCGGCGATGGACTCATACATAGCGCTGTACAGAATGGGAACAAAGGGTTCGAGGTCTTGGCGTTCTCCCCCTGGTCGCAGACCGATCCCAGGCAGGTATCGTGCGGGAGTCATTTGCATAAACCTATCCACACCCAAGTTCATCCACAGACCATCAAATGTCTCCTGGATCACTGCGACAATGCTCGACTTTCCTGATCGAGGGGCACCATTCAGGATGATAATCTGTCCTAGCTCCTGTGTCTGCCTCATGATCACTCTTTGCGTCCTTAATACATATAGTTAGCAGTTCCACGTTAAGGCTAAAATGTTAAATCGGCAATTGAAAATGTCTCTACCTCAGCCATGAGGCATTGGCTGAGGTAGAGACATAACGGCGAATGACCCTCGCCAAGGTTTGAGTTGACACTAAATAAGTCTAAATTGATCTGCGATCGCACCCTTCATACCATCTTTAACGAGAGTAAGGGTGATTGAAGGTATCCCAAGCAGCAATGGCCGCCTTTTGCAGGCGAAAGCTGAAGTCTACTAAATCTTTCATTAATAAGTGCCAGTTTCTCTCAGCTTCATCCTGAATTACCACCCAAGAATTTTCTAAGCGATCGTGTTCCATCAATTTCCTTCCTTCAATTAATGCCCGTGCTTGACGCACAACTTTCAAATATGTCTCACGGGTAAGAGTACCTGCGGAATCAGCCTCAGCTTGAGCGCGTCTTTTTAGCGCCTCAATCAGCGCTTTAGTTTCGCGCTTCACCTCATCAGTTTCACCAGCCATTTCGGTTTCCACTAATTCGTCGGTTTCAGAACTGATTTCTACAATTACGATGGATTCGGTAGATTCAATTACTGTGGCTTCAATGGATTCGATGTTGTTAGCATTCATAGTTAAAACATCCTTAATTGCAAAGTATGTCCGTTGATGAAAACTGCACCCTGTAATGGTAGTAACAAGTCATTGCAAATTTCACAAATGACAAATTAATAAGTTTTTGTTGGCAGTTGTTGCTCTAATTTCAGTAATGCTGCAACTCGCACTTCTGTAGCAGGATGACTGGAGAATAAGTTACTCAAAAACTGTCCAGAGATAGAATTGATAATCAATAACGGCTCATAAGCTGGATTGGCATTTAAAGGTATCTGTTTTGCTGAGGCTTCTAACCGTTGCAATGCCCTAGCTAAGGCGCGGGGATTACCAGTTAATCTAGCAGAACCGGCATCAGCAGAGAATTCTCGTGTGCGCGAAATTGCTAGCTGAATGATTGTCGCCGCCACTGGTGCAAGTATGACTGTTAATAAAATTCCTATTGGATTTCCACCTCTGTTGTCATTTCGTGAACCACCGCCAAACCATAAGCTGTAACTAACCATTTGGGCTAGGAATGAGATAGCACCAGCAACAGTAGCAGCAACAGCTTGTGTGAGGGTGTCACGATTAATAATGTGGGTGAGTTCGTGGGCGATAACGCCTTCGAGTTCGTCCTCTGGCAAGATATTTAAAATGCCTTCGGTGACAGCCACAGCAGCGTGTTCGGGATCGCGCCCTGTAGCAAAGGCGTTAGCACCTTGACTAGGAACGATGTAAACTCTGGGCATGGGAATATTGGCGCGATCGCTCAATTTTTGCACCATCTGATAAAGTCCTGGTGCTTCCCCTTCACTCACAGGCTGGGCCCGATATACTGCTAGCGCAATCTTATCTGATTGATACCAGGAAAACAGGTTTGTTGCTGCTGCCAAGCCAATCCCGATAATCAAGCCACTAGAACCGCCAATTACCCAGTAACTAATTGCGATTAAAAGACCACTTAGCGCAGCTAGTAAAGCAGCCGTTTTCAATTGATTTGTCATGTTTTCGCTCTCCTGCTAATGCTGTGTAAATTTTTGAAAAAACAGCATTACTTCAGCTACACTTCGATTTTATCTAGCTAAACTTAGATATATGGTACAGAAAACCTATCAGAGAAGTACGGTTTTCTCACTTAACTTTTAGAAATACTAATTTAGTTGTTTTTGATACTTATCTTTTATCAACAAAATTGCTGGGTTATAAATCAATCCGCTTGCGTTAAAGGCTAATTGTACAAAATTGTGGGTTTTTGAGACGCGATAAATCGCCGTCTCTACAAGTGTTTTGGTCTGATGTGAACTGTATTTTTTTATAAAAAAAACGCATCTATCTACAGGAATAAATTACCTACCCATTGCTGTTAATTTATATCCAGTTAATTATACAAATTCTGAGTCTATTCCTTGTGCCTGATATCCCTGTTCAGTAAATAGCTGAAAATCTAATTTGCAGGCTTTAAAGCTTTAGTAGATTATACCAAATTTAATGTGAAGTTGCATTAATACTTGTCGGGTTTTGGGGAAAAGGGTAAGAGGGTGTTTGAAAAGTCTCCTCGTCGGTATCAAAACGTTTTCGATCCCCCTAAATCCCCCGATAAATTGGGGGACTTTAAGGATTTTCCCCCCTTTTTAAGGAGGGTTAGGGGGGATCAACCAGTGCTTAAAATCACAGCTAACCACTTTTCAAACATCCTCTAAGGGGAAAGAAAAACTTAAGTGGACTAAATCGATTGTTCAGTCCACTTAAGTGGACTTCAGCTATGAGACTCGGAATTCATTCCGAAGCGGAATAGAAACGCAGTCCGAGATTTTTTAATAAAGATATGAATGCGACAAGACTTGTGTGTACACCGTAGCCTTAATAAGGGGGGATCGAATTATATGCAGCTTCATAAAAAAATTGGTATTACAAGTATCTTTGTGCATTAAACAAATCGCGATCGCAGATTTTGCAAGAAAGCAAAGTATTCTCACTGTGCTAGCAAACACAGCAACGGCTATAGATACTGATATAGTAATAATATTTTCAAAAATCTTTACAGCAAATGAATTGGCTGTATACATAGCAGAAATAGGCAATATGCAGCTACAAAATAAATTTGTCCAGAAAATCCCCCGGACTGTTTGGGTTTTGGGGTTTGTCAGTCTGCTGACAGATATTAGTTCCGAGATGATTAATTCTCTGTTGCCCTTGTTTCTAGTATCAGTTTTAGGGGCGAATATTTTGACTGTCGGCATCATTGAAGGTATTGCAGAAGCAACAGCTTCAATTTTAAAAATCTTTTCGGGAGTATTGAGTGATTACTTGGGACATCGTAAGGGATTAGCGGTGTTTGGCTACGGATTATCAGCCTTTGTAAAACCTTTATTTGCTGTAGCTACCAGCCCAACTGGAGTATTAATAGCTCGATTTGGCGATCGCATTGGCAAAGGTATCCGGGTAGCACCCCGTGATGCTTTGGTTGCCGATTCCACTAATCCAGAAGTACGCGGTGCAGCTTATGGATTGCGTCAATCTCTCGATACTATTGGAGCATTTTTGGGGCCTTTGGCAGCATTTGCCCTGATGGCTGCTTCCCAAAATAACTTCCGCCTGATTTTTTGGCTAGCACTCATCCCTGGATTCTTTGCAGTGGCTTTATTAGCAGTGGGAGTGAGTGAACCAAAAACAAGTGAAATTCAAGGGAACCGAAGCAACCCTTTGCAATGGGAAGCTTTACGCAGTTTGGGTAAAGGATACTGGGTACTTGTAGCAGTGGCGCTGTTATTCAATTTAGGCAACTCCAGTAATGCTTTTTTGTTGTTGCGAGCCGAGCAAACAGGTATTTCAGCCTCACTCATCCCATTGACATTAATGATGATGAACATCACCTACTCATTCAGTGCCTACCCAATAGGAATACTTTCCGATCGCGTGGGTAAATTTGGGTTACTAGTAGGCGGATTTCTCTTATACGCCCTGGTGTATCTGGGTTTTGCTTTCGTGCAGACATCTTGGCAAGTCTGGGGATTGTTTGCCCTTTATGGTTTGCATTTGGGTATGAGTAAAGGATTGCTATTGGCGCTAGTGGCAAATAGTATCCCTGCAAATCTGCGCGGTACTGCTTTTGGATTCCTAAATTTGGCTGTAGGATTAGCGCTTTTACCCGCCAGTCTGCTAGCTGGTGGATTGTGGCAAACATTGGGAGCGGAGGCAACATTTATAACTGGAAGCTTATTTGCGATCGCTGCTGTTTTATTGTTAGTAATTAATAGGAAAAAATATTTACAAATATAAGGCAATACAGTTCAGTACCCAGTCCCTAGTGGTCTATCGCATTAAATATAATGAGTTTGTACTAAGCACTTCAGTGCTTAAAAATCCAGGACTAAAGTCCTTACTACAAACTTTTATAACCCTTCAGATACTACCCAGTCCCTAGTCCACAATCCCCAATCCCCAGTTCAATTTGTATCTTGAACAAATGGTTTCAACCGGGCTGTAACTCTTAATTTACTAAGTCTTCTTACTAGTAACAGAGCTTGTTGTTTATATAATGCTGTTGGTAGCAGTCCAGGTAAATTATGCATCAACTCTCTAGCAGTGCCGATGTTACATCCCGATATTATACTGATTTCATTTGCACCATCAAAAATAGCATCTTGAGCTAAAACTTTCTCAATCTGTACTTGCCAATTTCGAGGAAACATTTCACCTCGTTCAATTCGCTGGAGGCTATGACTATTTGCCAGAACAATCAGGCGATCGCCAATAGCAAGTTGTGTATGATCGGCAGGCATGAACTTAACAGGCGATCGCCTGAGACTTTGATATAAAATTGGTACGACTCCATAACCATAGGCAACCTCAGCCAATAGTAATCCATTCAGTGTATCTCCAGCTTCAATCATGTACTCTACTACCAAAATAGTTTGAGTATCGAAGTTAAATAAGCTGAGAATATTTTCTCCAAAAGCCGCAGCAGCAAATACTTCTGCTGAAATAGCAGAGGTACAAATAACTTGAGCATAAGGAAACAATCGTGCGACATTATCACGAAAATATCGGTCATAAGTCCGAATGACCACACGAGTTTTAGGACTTTTAGCGTATGCCATCAAAGCTATTTCCAAATTTTCCATGTCATCGTCTGTAACTACAACGACACTTTTACTATGAGCGAGATTTACCTTATCTAAAGCATCGGCAATATTATCAATAATCAGTGGTATTTTGTTGAGAAAATCGGCGTTAAGTGCTGTGCTACTAATACCCACCACAGGCTGCTTGAATTCTTCTAACAAAGCCGCGACTCGCTGACCGACTCGATTTAATCCAATAAGTACAACATGGTCTTTTTGGGGGATTGATGGCTGGTAATTATTAAAAAACTGGAACCTTGAACTTAACAGAGTATCAGTTAGCAACGCATATAAAACCCCAACAAAACCTATACCAGTTACAGTTAGCGCGAGGCTAAACAATCGCAACCATCCTGGCATATTTTCAGCCGGCTCTGGTGGCGTTTTAAAATTAACACCACCAAAGACATCTCCATATCCTCCCAAAAGCAAGACAGCAATAGCATAAAATGCTTCTATTATGTTACTTTCAGGATAATTTAAGATATAAATAATTGTTCCAAAACACCAAAGAAAAAGTACTGTAATTCCACAAATAATTGCCACCCGCAAACTCTGATAACGAGAGAATGTCCGCGAGAGATATACTATTTTATTTTTTAAATTTTTCCAGGTTCTACCTAATACAATCTCTTGCCATAACTGCTGCCAGTTATGTTTACGCACAGTAGCAATTTGTTTTAAACTTTTAAGCTGCTCTGTAACTTCGATATAAATAATCGTATCACCTGGTTTTAATGTCGTTTCTGGTTCCCAATGATTAAATTCTTTAGGCAAAGGAGATGAATCATTAGCGTAATTTAAAACCCGACGATATAAAGTATTTAATTCATGTATATGCCATTTATTAGCCCAGTTATCACTTATTTTTATCTGACGCTTTACTACCCGAAATTGACGTTCTTCCAGTTGGAAATATCCAAGATTGTCATCTCCAAGGGCTGCCAGAGCAAAGCCAGAAGCGGAAATTTGATTCGGCTCAAAAGCAATAAAATTACCAAGGGTCTGACTTAACAGTTCATTGAGATTTTGTTTGTCAGAACGTACAACCAGGCGAATTTGAGGATTTAAAAGCCTTGCGGCAAAGGCAGCTTCTATATTTACTCGTTCATTGCTAGTGACTAAAAGTACAGTTCGACACCGAGAAATGTTTGCCTGTTCTAAAACACTGCTCTGACGACAATCTCCGATGAATAAGTTTTCTAATAAACTTAATAAATTTGGTATTTCCAAATGTTGGGGTTGTTCTTGATCAATAGCATTGACAACAGCACCATACTCTTTTAGTACTGCAACGCAATGCTGACCCAAACTTCCTAGCCCACAAACTAAAAACTGATCTAGTTTTGTCTGAGAATCTTCAACAGGCTGATAATTACTTTCTGATGATGGCAGCATATAATACCGCCAATGATACACATTATTTAACTAATATTATTTATATCGTAGAATACCAAAGATATTGACTCACAGCAAAAATGGTATTATCAATTTAATGAAAAACTATCAATGGTGATGGAGCTCGCCAAAACCGCCTTTCCAAACGGATAATTTTTGATATGGAAGGCTGATGGCTCCTACTTTCTTCGCTAACTGCGGGAGAGTAGGGCTTGGCTAAATGCATTACCTGACTCCCCTGTAGAAAGCATCTGTCTACAAATCGCGCCTCAAGGAGTCATGGGATGTTAGCTAGTGTATTGTGGATTTTAATGATGGGCTTTTTTGCCGGTCAACTTGCCCGTCGTTTAGTAGCTCCGCCTTTAATTGGCATGATTTTAGTGGGGATTATCCTTGGCCCCCAAGTTCGGAATGTCATCAGTGAAGATGTGCTGGGTGCTGCTGATGAGTTAAGAACTTTGGCGGTAATGATTATCCTGATGAAAGCTGGATTGGGTTTAGATAGAGAAAAACTGGCTCAACAGGGAACTGTGGCGCTGCGCTTGGGATTTTTGCCAGCAGCAACAGAAGCGATCGCGATCGCAATTACCGCTATGATAATTTTTAAATTTGACTTCCCCACTGGATTACTCTTGGGTTGTGTGATTGGCGCTGAATCTCCCGCTGTAATCGTCCCAGGAATGCTCAGGTTGAAAAGTTTAGGTTGGGGTGTCACAAAAGGAATTCCCGATGCAATTTTGACTGGCAGTGCTTTATCTGATGTATTGCTATTACTAGTTTTCAGCCTACTGCTAAGTTTCTTAGGTGACGGAGGTGTTGAGCAGATTACCCTACCTGGGGGATTCACTTTGACTGCTCTGCAATTGCTGCCGTTCCAAATTATTATGCAAATATTGCTGGGAGTATTGTTTGGCTATTTAGCAGCCCGTTTATTAGTTTTACTATTAACCAAACAAAACTGGACTCAGAATGCCGTTCAAGATACTGTGATTGCTGCCAGTTTAGCTTTATTCCTGGTCATTGTTGCTCATGCTTTGCCTTACTTTTCTGGTTATTTAGCAGCAATGGCTATGGGGTTTTTCTTAATTGAATTAGATGCTCCCTTAGCCCGAAGATTACGCGGTGGATTTGACAGTTTATGGATAGTAGCTGAGATTTTTTTGTTTGTCTTGTTAGGGGCAACTATTCAACTGCAAGTATTAGAAAAGATTCTGTTACCTGGCATTATAATTCTGGCAATTGGTTTACTGATTGGTAGGATGTTGGGCTGGTATCTCTCAACTTTAGGTAGTAATTGGAATTGGCGAGAAAGATTATTTCTGCTACCAGGAAACTCAGCCAAAGCCACAGTCCAAGCTGCCATTGGAGCAATACCCCTCTCCCAAGGAATTGCTGGAGGTGAGATAATTTTAGCGATCGCAGCTCTATCAATTTTAATCACTGCACCGTTAGGCGCTTGGGCAACCATGACCTTTGCGCCGAAATTGCTCACAAAAGGCGAAGTTGACCCCACCAAAGTCACAGTTGCTACTCGTACCTTGTTATTGGCAGCCGTAGATACATCGAGTTTAGCCACAGAAGTTTTAACCAAAGTAGCAGATTTAGCACGCCGCAGTAATGGGGAAGCAATAGTTCTGCATGTAGTTAACACCTCAAATCAACAAGATATCCAACAAATAAAAGAACAAAGCAAACAGTTGTTATCTGATATCAGCTATGAATTTTTGACTGTTACAGGCGCAATACCAGAAGAAATTATTCGCATTGCTCAAGAGTATTCTGTCACTGCGATCGTTATGGGCAAACGCGGTCATAAATCTTGGGAGCAAGTGCTGATTGGCTCAGTATCACAAGCAGTTTTAGAAGCCAGCCCAATACCTGTAATCTTGCTAGAAAACCGTCAGCATAATGAAATTTTAGATTTTAGATTTTAAATTGAAAGATCAATCTCAAATAGAGTAATTTTGGAGTTCTACTTTAATTACGATTTTTTTATGAAAAAGCTACGTCAATTTGAACCTTTTATTGCCTTACCTCACCTAATCAAATGGCTGCCTATTTCTTTTGTAGTTGGCATTCTTGCTGGAATTGCTTCTGCGGCTCTTTTAGCATCATTGGAATGGGCAACTGATTGGCGAGAATCACATCGCTGGATTATCGCTTTCCTTCCCATTGGCGGCTTCTTAAGTGGTTGGATTTATCATCGATTTGGTCAAACTGTAGAAGCTGGAAATAACCTTTTACTTGAAGAAATCCATCAACCCAAAAATATTATTCCCTTCCGCATGGCTCCTCTTGTTTTACTAGGAACAGACCTCACCCATTTTTTTGGAGGTTCAGCCGGTCGTGAAGGGACAGCATTACAAATGGGTGCTTCTTTGGCAGACCAGGTGACTAAAATACTGCATTTGAAAGGGGCTAATCGGCGAATTTTATTAACAGCTGGTATAAGTGGGGGATTCGCTTCAGTTTTCGGTACTCCCTTAGCTGGAACCGTATTTGGTCTGGAAGTTTTAGCGATTGGGAAGATTCATTATGATGCTCTTTTTCCTTCTTTGATTGCTGCGATCGTAGGGAATCAAGTCACCTTACTATTGGGTTTACATCATACCGCATACCGACACGCTCCGTTAATACCGACGCTCACAATTTGGGGACTAATTTCTGCAATTATTGCAGGTGTAATCTTTGGAATAGTCGCAAGATTTTTTGCTAAAATAACTCACAAAATTAGTCATTTCTTTAAAACCAAGATATCTTATCCTCCAATGCGTCCTCTGATAGGTGGTGCGATAATAGCAGCAATTGTTGGATTGAGTGGAACAACCAAGTATATCGGGCTTGGTATCCCAACAATCGTTGATTCTTTCTATACTCAGCTACCTCCTTGGGATTTTGCAGCCAAATTGGGTTTGACTGCTTTAACTTTAGGTGCAGGTTTTAAGGGTGGAGAAGTGACACCTTTGTTTTTTATTGGTGCTACTTTAGGTAATGCTTTATCGTTGCTTTTAGCATTACCTGCACCACTCTTAGCCGGAATGGGATTTGTGGGTGTGTTTGCGGGCGCAGCAAATACACCTTTAGCATCAATCTTAATGGGAATTGAATTATTTGGTTTGGAATCAGGAGTATTTATTGCTATTGGCTGTGTAGTGAGCTATTTATTTTCCGGTCATTCAGGAATTTATTCTGCACAGCGTATTGGGTTGAGTAAATACTCTGCTGTATATTTAGAAGAAGGGGTGACTTTGGCTAATTATGGACAACCAAAAATTGATTTACCCGATGATAGTGAAGAAAGAGGAAGTAATTCTCAGGAATAATTTATTAATGTAATTAATGGATACTGATGAAGAATCATGGATTTGGCAAACTAGTTACTTTTCTAAATCAATTGGGACAAAAGAAAATTAGTTACACATTAGCCCATCATCGGGATGAAACTATTATGGTAAATGTGGCGGTGGCTGGTGAACGATGGGAAGTGGAATTTTTTGAGGATGGTTCGGTTGAAGTAGAACGATTTATTAGTAGTGGAGAGATTAATGGGGAAGAGGTTTTTAGTGAATTATTTGCTATGTATTCAGAGCCAGAAACTAATTCTGCCAAACATACCCAAAATTCTAATTTGGCAAGCACGACGTGAAGGCGATCGCACTTTATTTACTCTTTAAAATCGAACCTTTAATTTAACTGTTCATCTCAAGGCTAATCATTATTTGTATATGTGATTGCTGGGAAACGAAGTTCGTATCCGACTATCGCAGAGTAGAGACGGCGTATAACGTCTTCAATTTTATAACTTTTATCCTGTAAATCTGGATAGAAAGCCCCTTCATGTAGAATCTTGCTGCGGATTGTATAAGCTTCTTCCAGAATTTCTAATGCTATTTTGTCCTCAGTTAAATGAGTTGTAATAAGGCGTTTAATAGCGTGTGATACAGATTCGCGCGTTAGATTCCTGATACTCCCTTCGAGCGATCGTTTTATATCATCAGGTAAATCCAGTGAATTTTGTACCTTATTTAAGGTATCTTTTACAATTTGTTTTAAATCTGGGTATTCAAATTTTTTCTGTTCAGCTAATGGCTCAAGTGCTGATACAAGACCAACAAATCTTGCACGTTCTGTTGCCTCTAAACGAGCTGCGGCAAAAAGCTCCATTGAGACGAGCAGCCGTTTATTATTAATTGGGATATTAGAAGTGAAACTTTGCTCCAGTACTTCAACAACTAGGCTTGCTCCACTAGTGAAGGAGAACGTACTATCAGATGACATCACTATCCCTCCGTGTGGAGTCCGATCGTATACTACACATGGCAGTGGAGTGTGATATTCTAACCGTAGTGGACATCTTAATGAGACTGCTGCCCACAAAACTGACATCGCAAACTTTAAACCAGCCTCCTCTGCTTCACTAGCAGTAGCAAAACCTTCTAAATAGGCTGTAAATTTCTGAAACTCAAACTTCTTGTTTTGCCGAGGAATGAGACGAACTATCAGTTCATTACCCAAAATGAGACAACTTTCTCCATCAAAACCAAACTGATTGTTGCCGCCAAGAATAATATCAACCTTTGAGCCATAGGGTCTGAGTTTAGGTTTGTCTGCTATTTCGTATCTTGTCTTTGATAAATGATTATTTGGCATTTGCTAATCTTACCCCTCTAACTATCGATCGTTAGGTAACTTTAACTATAACCTTTAAGATACCCAAAACTGATGCCCAACAAACCTACTCCTGAAACTTTTCCGTAATTTGCTGAACTGTTTAACTCGCCATTTATTTCAGTATTTTCCAAAATAGGATCGCAAATTCTATCAGATTTGTTGCTACTGCATATATTGCCATAATTGCAATTTCCACATTTGGTAGTAACTCACAATAAGCGATGCCTAATTGATCGTTTACTGAATCATCGCTTCCAATTCTTCCAAAGCTTGAAAACTTCCTACTTGCCAACTACGCTCCACAGCAGCAGGGATAATCTCAGTAATAGCTATATCTGCAAAATTAGGACTGGTATTAGATTTTATGTATTTCCTATCTTTCAGCAAATAAATAGAAAGATTTCCGCTATCGAAAACCCATAATTCTGGGACTCCAATGGCTTCATAAGCATCGAGAGTAGTTTTTGATGTGACATCAGTCTCAATCGCTAAATCTGGCGGGGGATCATCAGTTTGTAAGCGACGATGGCCAATCATTTGTTGATAATTCTGAATATAAAAGCAAGCATCAGGTTCAACTCCTGCTACACCTTGGCGTTTAAAGGTGGTGGAACCAAAAGGTTGATATCTGATATCTTTAGCCTTCAGCAATATTTTGACAATATCAGAAATTAAATCTTTGGGAATTTTATGTTCTGGTAAAGGAGCCATAATTTCTAAAGTACCCTGGCTGTAGGCAATTCGGGTAGTTCTTTTTTCTCCTAATTCTTCTAAAATAGATTCAAATTCTTGCCAGCTAACATCAGGAATTGTCACTGTGCTACCAGGTGCTAATTGCATCTGGCTAACAGCTTTCAAAACGGGGATAGCAGCAGTCACATCGCTTCTCTTCGAGACGCCAAGGGCGAACGCTCCAATTCAAAATTCAAAATTCAAAATCTATGAGGTTGCGGTGGATAATACAGCCCACCGTAACCTTTGACTAATAGATTGAGTTTAACAAAAGCGATCGCTCTACACCTTAAACTTCTCAGCAATCCGCTTCATCGCCTCTTCGACATTCTCCCGGCTGTTAAACGCCGAAATGCGGAAGTAACCTTCACCCGCAGCACCAAAGCCAGAACCGGGTGTTCCCACAACGTTGACAGTTTGCAACAATTTATCAAAGAATTCCCAACTGGATAAACCATTAGGAGTTTTCACCCAAACGTAAGGTGCATTCACGCCACCATAAACTGATAATCCGGCGGCTGTGAGTTTCTCGCGGATAATTTTGGCGTTTTCGAGATAGAAACTCACCAATCCTTTGATTTGCGCTTGTCCTTCTTCGGAGTAAACCGCTTCGGCTCCTCGTTGGATGATGTAAGAAACGCCGTTGAATTTGGTAGACTGGCGACGATTCCACAGTTTCCACAGTTCGACATCGGAACCATCGGCGGCTTTTGCTGTGAGTGTCTTCGGTACTACGGTTAACGCGCAACGGGTTCCTGTAAAACCTGCGTTCTTGGAAAAAGAACGAAATTCGATCGCAACATCTCTTGCACCTTCAATTTCATAAATTGAGTGGGGAATTGACGGATCAGTAATGTAAGCTTCGTAGGCTGCATCAAAGAAAATAATCGAGTTATTAGCTTTGGCATAGTCTACCCATGCTTTGAGATATTCCTTGGTAGCAGTTGCGCCAGTGGGGTTATTGGGAAAGCAGAGATAAATTAAATCGACTTTCTTTGAGGGAATCTCGGCGGTGAAGTTGTTATCAGCCGTAATTGGTAGATAAACTAAACCCTCAAATTCGCCTTTATCGTTGGCATCCCCAGTATTTCCCACCATCACATTAGTGTCTACATACACAGGGTAAACTGGGTCAGTTACGGCAATTATGTTGTCATGACCAAAGATTTCTAGAATGTTGCCTGTGTCGCACTTGGAACCATCGGAGATAAAGATTTCGGAAGCATCTATATTGGCTCCCCGTGCTTGGAAATCGTGAGTAGCAATTTTCTCCCGTAACCAAGCGTAGCCTTGCTCTGGGCCATAGCCTTTAAAGGTATTGCGATCGCCCATTTCTTCCACAGCTTTAATCATCGCTGTACGGCAAGCCTCTGGCAGAGGTTCAGTAACATCGCCAATGCCCAGCCGAATGATGTTAGCATCAGGATTCGCTTCTGCAAAGGCATTCACCCGCCGAGCAATTTCTGGAAACAGATAACCCGCTTTCAGTTTCAGGTAGTTGTCGTTAATAGTTGCCATTATGTGGATTATGAAAAACGCCCTCAAATAGCTTACTGCTAATTTATGAGGGCGGGGAGTGGGGAGTGAAGAAGGGAATAGGGTAAAGGTTACAGGGTACAGATTATTCCCTATCACCTGTCACCTGTCACCTGTCACCTGTCACCTGTTACCTGTTACCTGTTACCTGTCACCTATCACCTCTTCCCAATTAAACATTTACCGGCTGTTTATTATCGGCTGAATAATTGTTGCGATCGCTAATTACAAACTCCGTGATTGATTCTTTACCTGTAATTAATCTTGCTCCGCGATTACGGGTAAAGTAATTCCATGCCCACTGAATCATTACTACTAATTTGTTGTCAAATTCAATTAAGAAGTAGATGTGAATCACCAGCCAAAATAGCCATGCAAAGAAACCTTTCAGCTTCATAAAGCCCAAATCTACTACAGCAGAATTGTGCCCAATCATTGCTAAACTACCATGATCTGTATAAGCAAAAGGCGGTAAAGTCTTACCTGCAAGCCGCTGTTGGACTAATGTTGCTACATATTCACCTTCTTGCTTGGCTACAGGTGCAACACCAGGTAGGGGTTTACCATTTTGATGAGAAAAATTTGCTAAGTCGCCAACTACAAAAATATTGGGATGTCCCTTAATACTCAAGTCAGGTTCAACGATAATCCGTCCAGCGCGATCGCACTCTGCACCAGTGTGTTCGGCTAACACTTTTCCCATTGCGGAAGCTTTCACACCTGCTGCCCATAATACCGTTTTTGAGGCAATCTCTTTAACTTCATCGCCTTGTTTGAGGGTAACAACATCATTTTCAATATTCGTTACCAATGTTTTTGTCTGCACAACCACACCCAAGCGCGTCAGGGATGCTTCCGCTTCTTGTGATAACTCTGGTGCAAAGGGTGGCAGAATCCGATCCAAACCTTCTAATAGCAAAATCTTGGCTTCTGAGGTGTCGATGTTGCGGAAGTCTTCTTTGAGGGTTTGATTTGCTAATTCTGCGATCGCACCCGCTAACTCTACACCAGTTGGGCCACCACCCACAATTACAAAGGTTAACCAAGCACGGCGTTTTTCTGGATCGGTTTCTTTTTCTGCGGCTTCAAAGGCCGAAAAAATCCGGCTACGCATTTCTATCGCATCTTCTACAGTTTTCAAGCCTGGGGCGAATTCTTCCCAGTTATCTTTGCCAAAGTAGGAATGCTTGGCTCCTGTGGCGACAATTAACGTATCGTAAGGAATTGCTTCGTCGCCTACAATAACTTTTTGCGCTTGTGAATCAATATTATTCACCTCTCCCAGCAGCACTGTCGTATTCTTGCTCTTGCTGAGGACAGAACGCAACGGCGAAGAAATATCAGCCGGAGACAGCGCACCTGTAGCGACTTGATATAAAAGGGGTTGAAATAGATGAAAGTTACGTTTATCAATCAGAGTAACGTTTACTGCCGCTTTGGCTAGTGTTTTTGCCGCATAAAGTCCACCAAAACCACCGCCTACAATAACTACTTGATGGGGTGGATTATTGTCAAGTGAATTTACCATAAGAAATATTATCCGGGATGCCGACTATTGTAACTATTCTTAACAAATTTGTATCAAACTTGTCATCATATATTTTGTATTGCCTTTTACATTTAAAGAATGATTAAAGTAATCAAAACTACAGGATAAGCAGAACTTTTCAAGAGAGAGGCGCAGACAATCATAGTTGGGAATACTTGAATCGCTTTTTACTTGTGTAAATTTATCAAAAGTAGATGTAAGGTTTATGCAAGTTTACTCAGAGCTAGTTGATTCTGGTGTTTGTGTCAAACGTGGTGAATGAGTTCGCCGCCAACGGTTAAAGCCATAGATAAGAGCAACAAAAATTAACAAATAGGGACTGTAAACAATTAACCAAATACCCAGCTTGAGTAAGCCAACAGAAAATGCACTCAAAGAGTGGGTAGAGTTGTTCCAAGTTTCCTGAACTTGCAAACCCAAGGCAGGTTGGGGACTGGTACTAGAAACTGCGGCTTCTAGGTTCAGGGTAATCGTGGAATAAGCAACTTGATTTTGTAGGCTTTTCAATTGGGCATTGATTTGTTCTATGGTTTGTCTGACATTACTTAGTTCTTGGGCAACACTAAGCACATCTCTGACAGAACCAGCCCGATCCATAATTTTTTGTAAATTGGCTTCAGTTTTCTGTAAATTCGTTAATCTAGCTTGGAAATCTACAAGGCGATCGCCTACATCTTCCGCAGTGATATTACGACTCTCGACAGTGCCCAATTTAGCTAATTGCTCTAGGGTAGGTTCTAGCCGATTCTCAGGTATCCGCAACTGTATTGTTGCTGTGTGACGCGGGTTGTCACTTTTGGGTTGTTGTTGCTTCAAACCGATTAAATCCCCTTGCTGTTTATTGATAATTTGTGAAACAGCATCAACAGTCTGATCTACAGAGTTGACAGTCAAAGAGATTGCTGCCTTTTTGATGAGTTGGGGACGAGAACGCGCTATTGGTGAAGCTTCCGCCTTTTGGGAAATACTGCTTTCACCAGCAGGTGCAGATGCTCGATTTGCCATCCCATCGGCGGCCATTTGAGGTATAGCCGAATTTGTTGAGCGATCGGAAGAAGCGCAACTGGTGAAAATCACCCCTCCTAATAATGCACTCACAAATAAAGCAGATGTGCGCGGTAATTTAGTTGAAGCGTACATAATCTACCCCCAGATGGATGAATTTAACCCCAGTATTACTGAAGTAAAACTCAAAGCCTGTATTGTTGCGATTTATGTAACAGATTTAGTCATTAGTCATTGGGCAATAATTAATAGTTTTTCTTCCCCTGCTTCCTCATCTCCCTAATCCCCAATCCCCAGTCCCTAATCCCCAGAGATAAATTGAACGATTGACAGTTCATCTGTGTTACTCGATTTGAGGTAAAATCGTAAGTCTGCCAATTAATGACAATGCTTGCTGACAGGAGATGCTTCTATGGCCCGGATGTATTATGACGAAGATGCCAATTTAGACCTTTTGGCTGGAAAAACTATTGCTATCATCGGCTATGGTTCCCAAGGTCATGCCCACGCTCTCAATCTCAAAGATAGTGGTTTGAATGTGATTGTGGGACTATATCCGGGTAGTAAGTCAGTTGCAAAAGCTGAAGCAGCTGGTTTAACTGTGAAAAACGTTGCAGATGCCGCTAATGCTGCTGACTTCATCATGATTTTGTTACCTGATGAAGTCCAAAAAACGATTTACAAAAACGAGATTGAACCAAATCTAGAAGAAGGGAATGTGTTAGCTTTTGCCCACGGCTTCAATATTCACTTTGGGCAAGTTGTACCACCAGCTAACGTCGATGTGGTGATGGTAGCACCCAAAGGGCCAGGGCATTTGGTACGCCGGACTTATGAAGGTGGGGAAGGTGTACCAGCGCTGTTTGCAGTTTATCAAGATGCCAGTGGTCAGGCACGCGATCGCGCCATGTCTTACGCTAAAGGTATTGGTGGTACTCGCGCCGGTGTTCTCGAAACTACTTTCCGCGAAGAAACCGAAACAGATTTATTTGGCGAACAAGCAGTATTATGCGGTGGTTTGAGCGCTTTAATCAAAGCTGGATTTGAAACTTTAGTAGAAGCTGGTTATCAACCAGAATTGGCTTATTTTGAATGTCTGCATGAAGTCAAGCTGATTGTTGATTTGGTTGTAGAAGGTGGTTTAGCCAAAATGCGCGACAGCATTTCTAACACTGCTGAATATGGCGATTATACTCGTGGGCCACGGATTGTTACCGAACAAACCAAGGTTGAAATGCAGAAGATTCTCAGCGAAATTCAATCTGGGCAATTTGCACGAGAATTTGTTCTCGAAAACCAAGCTGGTAAACCAGGATTTACCGCCATGCGTCGTAAAGAATCTGAACACAAAATTGAAGAAGTTGGTAAAGATTTACGCGCTATGTTTAGCTGGTTGAAAAAGGCTTAATAAAAGAATGTAGAGACGCGAAATTGTACTTTGTCTGGCAGTGCTAACGCGTCTCTACAACAGTTGATGCTCCCAGGATTTTGAAAAACTATACTTCTCAAAATAGATGTGGTTTAACAAATATTATTTGCTTTTAGTTTTGAGATAATCTGCAATATACTCTCCATAAGTATCACGCAACATTTGTTCCCGAAATTTGAATCCTAATGTTTTCCCTCGACAAGATAGAGATTCGCACAAACATCGGCGGACAGCAATTGATTCATATTCAGTGGTTTCGTAGTCCCAGGTAATCTCCTCACCTGCTTCGATATCCCCTAAAGCAACGAAGTCATATCCTCCAAACTGATTGTTTCTTACCCCAGTATTTGGATCACAAGAATGGTTAATGACGACAGCAGGCTCGTCTAGGTTGACATACAAATTAAAATCCGTCTGAAAGGAATAAATTGTTCGTTCGGGAACTTCTTCAATTGGAATACCCACCACGACAGTTTCTCCTTGGACAAATTTTTGTCTAGCAAATACTCCTCGTCCTTTTCCTGTTTGTTGAATCGTGATACGAGAATTGAGCTTTGAAGCTGAAATTACCTCTATTGTACTCATAAAAAAAGAACCATTTTATTTAAAAAAACTTGGCTTAATTAGAGTTAAATCTACTATGTAAAGTGATTTTTTGTAAAGTAAATTTTTCTAATTTTACTGCTGCTTTTATGGCAAAATAAGTTTCAAATATATTTCTAATATATTTTTTGAATTCATGCATATTTGCAAGATTTTATGCTCTATAAAATTTCAATTCTCACTTCAGGCTGAACTACATTTTTTAGACTGAAGTATCAAATATTTGGTATGGATTTCAGGCATTTAACCTTAATTTTTCGATACTTTTAAACAAATAGATTAAAGAGCAATACGCCTCAATACTTGTCGGTTAAGGGGAAAAGGGGAAAGAAAAAACCTTTAACCTTTACCCTTTAACCTTTTCCCCAAACCCAATTCCGAGTTAAAAATGCACAAAGCGTGCAGTATTGAAATACGCCTGGGTTAAGGATAAATACGGTTCAGTTAAGGGCTAAGTGTAGAAAATTGTGGGTTTTCGAGACGCGATAAATCGCCGTCTCTACAAGTGTTTTGGTCTTATCTGAACTGTATTGGGTTAAGGATAATTTTGGGTTGAGTTTAAGAACGAAACTCAACCTAAGAAGTTTATGGTTCTAATAAGTTAATAGTCCGTTAACTGCTCTGTACCTCAACTTTTGCTTCCGCTTCCGGCTCAATTTTTTGAGGGATTTGACTTAGAAACAGAGCAACTAAGACAAGAATTGCACCAATGAGACCGCGTATTCCCAGATGTTCTCCAAGTAGCCAAAACGAGAAAATTGTGGCGAACAATGGCTCAAGTGTATAGAGTAAGGCGGTTTCGTCAGATGAAACCCATTGCTGTGCTAATGTTTGAAGCCAGATGACAGCAGCCGTCGCCAACAGCCCTAAATAGAGAATCGCTCCCCAGTGCTGGCGAATTGCCTCAAATTCGTTAAGGATTTGTGTGTTATTCCAGAGTACCCCTACTAACGCAATGAACAAAAGTTGAACACTAGTGAGTGTTAAAGTGGGGTGACGGGAGGCGACTCGCTCTAAAAAAAGTATGTATGCTGCATAGACAAAAGCATCAAAAAACATCAACAGATCGCCAATTCCTAGTTCTCCCCCTTCCCAAAACATCACGCCAATACCAATCACAGCGACTCCAGCAGCTAGGAAACTTCTTAACAGCACGCGTTGACCACTCAGCCATCCTAGTAGGGGGACGATGAGTGCGTTCAAACTGCCAATGAATGCTGCCCGGTTTGCTGGTATCGTCTTGAGTGCAACTGTTTCTATAGCTAAGAAAAAGAAAAGCAAAAGCCCTAGTACTGTACCATCACGAAATAAAAGTGCATTAATATTACGTAAATTTAAGGTAAAAACCCCTGCCGCGATGACAAAGCGGCTGACAATCAATGCACTTGGTGAAAGACTAGTAACGATGTCTTTAGTCAATGGAAAGGTTGTAGCGCTAATTACATTAACAAGGATAAGCAGTATTATTCCTTTTAAATGTAATGAATTTTTAGTTTCCATTAAACTAATTGATTGAATAATGTTTCTTTACATCCATAGAGAATGCGATCGCATAAAGAATATTGGTTTTCCTTTGTCCAGTCATTGCCTTCAGGATCTAGGATTTTTATTTGAGGAAGTTCTACTAATCCGATTTTCATGCCTTTTTCCACATTGCAATTAAAAGGTAAAGGAAGTTTGCATTAATCCAATCCCAACTGTACCATTCACTGTGCTATTGAAGTTAACTAGTACGCAGGGAAAAAGCGCACGACAAAACCGAACACTGTCCAAAAACTTTCCTTGGTTATTCCATTGTCAACAAAGCTGAAGAGATTGCACAATCATATAACAATAAATTCTTGGACATAACACAAATGTGCAACAAATTAAAAACTAGCAGAGTGCCTTTAGCTTTCAAAATATTTTTGGTTTAACTGCGATCGCTGCTCGTAAAATTCAACTTTTTAATAAAGTATACCGTATTTTAATAGATACTGATCCTAAGACAACTACGGTCACGTAAGTAGCTCATCAGTGGGTATTTTAGAGCACTGAACATTTTTGCAGAGATTACAAAGAAATATTCGGTAACTTGATATAGCCGTAGCCACACAGGTTAGGACATTTTGAAAACCCCAAGGCTAGGAACAGCTTAATACTTTTACCTCCTGCCTCCTGCCTTCTGCCTCCTGCTACATCAGAAATCCTACAAAATTGCAAATAATTAGAGAAGCATACGGCGATGCCTTCACAATAGGCATCGCGGATTTTAGATTTAATCTAATCTAAAATCCCAAATCGATTTAACGATTTACCGCCGCAGCTTCTCGTGCTGCTGCTGCTTGATCTGGGTGAATACCCAAGCGGGTGAGATTGATGCGACCTTTGTTATCAATTTCGCGCACTTTGATAATTACTTCATCGCCCACCGCTACTTCATCCTCAACTTTGCCAACGCGGTAGTCAGCTAGTTGAGAAATGTGGATCATGCCTTCTTTCCCAGGCAAAAATTCCACAAATGCACCTATCGGTATGATCCGAGTAATGCGTCCTGCATAGACATCCCCTTCGTGCAACTTGCGGGTCATGCCTTGGATGATATTTCTAGCTCTCTTGGCCTTGTTCTCATCCACAGCCGAAATTGTCACGGTGCCATCATCTTCGATGTCAATTTTTGCACCAGTTTCCTCTGTGATCCCCTTAATAGTCTTGCCTCCAGGCCCGATGATCAGACCAATCATGTCTGAATCAATCTTGATTGTTAACAGACGTGGGGCATAAGGTGAGGTTTCAGTCCGCGGCGTGTCAATGCAGGCGAGCATTTTCTCCAGAATGTGCAACCGGGCTGCTTTGGCTTGGTGGACGGCTTGGGCTATCACCTCCAAAGACAAACCGGAGATTTTCATATCCATTTGCAAGGCGGTAATCCCGGTATCCGTCCCGGCAACTTTGAAGTCCATGTCGCCCAAAAAGTCTTCAATCCCTTGGATATCCGTCAGGACTCGTACTTCGTCCCCTTCCTTAATCAGACCCATTGCTGCGCCACTAACGGGTTTGAGAATTGGTACACCAGCATCCATCAGGGCGAGGGTGGAACCGCAGACTGAACCCATTGAGGTGGAACCGTTGGAAGAAAGTACTTCCGAGACGATGCGAATCACGTAGGGAAATTGTTCTTTTGACGGTAGCACAGGTAGGAGCGCTCGTTCTGCCAATGCCCCGTGACCAATTTCACGCCTTCCTGGAGAACGCATTGGCTTGGTTTCTCCGACTGAGAACGGCGGGAAGTTGTAATGATGCAGGTAACGCTTGTGCTGATCTAGCTGCATGTCATCGTTGAGGTTTTGAGCATCCCCAGGTGTACCCAGAGTACAAGTGGATAATACCTGAGTTAGTTCCCGGTTAAATAAACCGCTGCCGTGGACTCGCTTTGGTAAGACATCAACTAAACAGGAAACCGGACGCACTTGATCGAGTTTACGACCATCAACGCGGACGTTATCTTCGATGATTTGTCGCCGCATGAAGTGTTTGGTAATATCTTTAAAAGTGTTACCAAGTGCCTTCTTATTTGCAGTTGCGGCAACTCGAATGGGGTCTTCTTCTGGCAGTTCGGTAATCGTCGCGGCAATTTCATCCTTGACGACATCTAAAGCTGCATCGCGTTCGGGTTTGGTCAAACTAAATTGAGACAGGATTTTCTTAATCTGACCGTTGGCGCGATCGCGGATATAATTTTCTAGCGTCTGGTCTACTTCTGGTGGTGCTTCTTGCACTATGACCAGACCCAATTCTGCAATTAAATCTTGCTGCGCTTTGATTAAGTCCCGCACTGCTTCATAACCAAAGTCAATCGCCTCAAGAATATCTCGTTCTGGCAACTGATTGGCTCCCGCCTCCACCATGATCACGCCATGTGGTGAACCTGCTACTACCAGATCCAAATCTCCAGCTTCAGTTTCGGCATAAGTGGGGTTAATGATGAAATCATCTCCCACTAAACCAACCCGCACTGCTGCCATTGGCCCATTAAAAGGGATTTGAGCAATCAGGGTAGCAATGGAAGCGCCTGTAACTGCTAACACATCGGGTGGAACTAACTCGTCCATCGACAGCGTTAAAGCAATAATTTGTAGGTCATCCCGCAACCATGAGGGGAACAAAGGACGCATGGGACGGTCTATAAGACGGCTGGTGAGAATTGTTTTTTCTGGTGGGCGACCTTCCCGCCGCATGATCCCGCCGGGAATCCGACCAGCGGCATATAGCCTTTCTTCGTAATCTACTGTAAGGGGAAGAAAATCAATGCCTTCTCTGGCTTGCGATCGCGTAGCCGTCACTAAAACGGATGTGTCCCCTGATTCTATCAAAACCGACCCACCAGCCTGGGGAGCAAGTAGGCCTACTTTCAGTCGAATATCCCTTCCATCGAAGGATATTGACTTGTCAACTTCTGCCATTCAGTTTTTTGTCCTTCTCTTTCGCTATTCTCTTTCTGTGGCAATCCTAACATTTATGCCCTATGGCTGACTTCTGGTACATACAAAGATAGACAAGTCGTTCAATACAAAGGGCGATACATCATCAGCGCATCTACCATCTGCTCATTCTCTAGCTTCGCCGCACCTGGAATTCGCCCAATAATCTCAAATCCTAACGACTGCCAAAGTGTAATTGAAGGTATATTAGTCTCAAAGACCAAATTAAACATTACTGCTTCGTAGCCCAGGTTTGCTGCGATCGAAAGCATAGCCTCTCCCATGAACCGCCCTATACCCTGACCTCGCAACCCTGGTTGTACAATAAAACCAGCATTGCAAATATGGCTACACCGACCGGGAAAGTTTGGCTTTAAATAAAACGCCCCTAATATTTTTTTTGTCTCGTGTGTAGGATTTACAACAGATGTCCTGACAACAAAGGCATCTTTGCTTAACCAGTAAGCTGAAAATTCTGCCTGAGATAAAGGTTGCTTTTGCGGATAGGTTTTACCTTCAACAATTACAACATTGAGTAATGCTCTTACAACCTCATGCTCTTGAGGATGTATATAATCTAGTTCCACTAATATTCCATTTTTTAAAACTTTAATTAGGGGAAAATTCATTATTAACGATGTTATGTGGAATAATTACTTAAATATTTATTGTATGCACAATTTTGTCAAAAATTCTTCTTGATAAAATGCAAAAAGTAGAATAGTTGCAATTTTAATTATTGAGTTCTGGGAAAATATAAGTAGTTAGCAAATGGCGATTTTACACTGTAATTGGTTACTAAGAAATCAAAATAGTCGTTTATTTATTTGGGGGGAAACTTGGCGATCGCCACGAGTAAATTTAGAGTCTAGTGGATCTGGAGATATAGCACTACATCCATTGGCAATGACATCGCTTGAGTTGAGTGAGTGGTTGCGATCGCAGAACATGGCAATTACCAACTTCATTCAAAAACCCCAAGTAGCCATCGCAACTACTGGGCGAACCCGCAAAGCCGCCAGTGCCACTGAGATCAGTTTGCCAACGCACTCCCAAATCATTGCCCTACCAACTTATATCCCAGACGACAGCGGCGAGGGAACAACAGCGATTTTCCCTGTACATTCTGCCAGCTTGGGGCTAGATACAGACTCCCCGCAATATCTGCAACCGTGGCGAGTTGAGGGTTTTTGTCTCAACCCCAGCGAAGCAGTAAAATTTCTTGCTGCTGTTCCCTTAAATGCTGCTAAAGGGGAAGATGCCTTTTTAGGTGGAGATTTACGCTTTTGGTCGCAGGTTGCCCGTTGGAGTTTAGATTTAATCTCACGGTGTAAGTTTTTACCAACAATTGACCGACAATCAGATGGTGCATTTGCTGCCAAATGGCGAGTACTTCTAGACAGTGCAGTAGATGGAACTCGCCTAGAAAAATATTCTGCGAATATGCCGTTGGTTTGTCGTACTTATCAAGAGGGACTGGGTGGAGAAGAATTAATAACTAATGCCCCATGCCCCATGCCCCATGCCCCATGCCCAATCTATGTAGACTTCCCAGCCGAACCTCAAGAATTACTTTTGGGATTTCTCAACAGTACGATAGATGCCCAAGTACGAGAAATGGTAGGTTCTCAACCTCCAATTGAAGCTAAGACAATCGCATCTTTACCAGCTGGGGTGCGACAGTGGTTGCAAGCCTTAACTAGTACATCTGGCACTGTCAATGCAGATGCCATTGAAATAGAACGACTGGAAGCGGCACTGAAGGCTTGGACTATGCCGCTACAATACCAATTAACTCTTAAAACTCTATTTCGTACCTGTTTTCAACTGCGTTCTCCAGAGTTTGGCGAAACAGATTGGACATTAGCATATTTCCTACAAGCGGCTGACGATCCTGAGTTTTTGGTGGATGCGGCAACTATTTGGAACAATCCGGTTGAACGATTGGTTTATGAAAATCGGACAATTGAGCAACCACAGGAAACATTTTTGCGAGGTTTGGGTGTAGCTTCCCGATTATATCCAACAATAGTAGGCAGTTTTGAAAGCGAATATCCCCAAGCTTCTCGTCTCACCCCCATTCAAGCTTATGAGTTTATCAAAGCTGTAGCTTGGAGGTTGGAAGACAGTGGTTTAGGAGTAATTTTGCCTCCCAGTTTGGCAAACCGTGAAGGATGGGCAAATCGTTTGGGGTTGAAAATTACTGCCGAAACCCCAAAAGGAAAGCAGGGACGTTTAGGGTTACAGAGTCTACTAAATTTCCAATGGCAATTAGCAATTGGCGGACAGACTATTTCCAAAGCTGAGTTTGATAAACTTGTGGCTTTAAATAGTCCACTAGTGGAAATTAACGGTGAGTGGGTAGAATTGCGTCCCCAAGACATTAAGACAGCCCAAACATTTTTTACCACTCGCAAAGACCAAATGGCGCTTTCCCTAGAAGATGCTTTGCGCCTTAGTACAGGGGATACTCAGGCAATTGAAAAGTTGCCAGTGGTCAGCTTTGATGCATCTGGGGCATTGCAAGAGTTGATTGGGGCGCTGAATAATAATCAAGCGATCGCACCTTTGCCCACACCAGCAGGCTTCAAAGGACAGTTGCGACCTTATCAAGAACGTGGTGCTGCTTGGCTATCATTCTTAGAACGTTGGGGCTTAGGCGCGTGTCTCGCCGACGATATGGGACTCGGTAAAACCGTGCAGTTCATTGCTTTCTTGCTACATCTTAAAGAACAGGATGCACTAGAAAATCCAACACTATTAGTTTGTCCAACTTCTGTTTTAGGCAACTGGGAAAGGGAAGTTAATAAATTTGCACCAAGCCTGAAAATTTTGCAATATCACGGTGATAAACGCCCTAAAGGGAAAGCGTTTTTAGAAGCAGTGAAAAAGCACGATTTAATCGTTACCAGCTACTCACTTCTTCATCGAGATATTAAATCATTGCAAAGTGTCTCTTGGCAGATAATTGTTTTAGATGAAGCCCAGAATGTGAAAAATCCAGAGGCGAAGCAGTCAAAAGCAGTCCGGGAGTTAGAAGCGACATTTCGCATTGCATTAACGGGGACACCAGTAGAAAATAGACTGCAAGAACTATGGTCTATTTTGGATTTTCTCAATCCTGGGTATTTAGGCAATAAGCAATTTTTCCAGAGGCGGTTTGCCATGCCAATTGAAAAGTATGGTGATACGGCTTCTTTGACTCAGTTACGTTCATTAGTGCAACCATTTATACTGCGGCGATTGAAAAGCGATCGCGACATCATTCAAGATTTACCAGATAAGCAAGAAATGACCGTATTTTGTGGTTTAACTGGTGAACAAGCTGCACTTTATCAACAAGTTGTAGAACAATCTTTAGTAGAGATAGAATCTGCTGAAGGATTGCAACGTCGGGGGATGATTTTGGCTTTGTTAATCAAACTTAAACAAATCTGCAATCACCCAGCCCAATATTTGAAACAAGCGACATTAGAACAACATAATTCAGCCAAACTTCTGCGGCTAGAAGAAATGTTAGAAGAAGTTTTAGCAGAAAGCGATCGCGCTTTAATCTTCACACAATTTGCTGAATGGGGTAAGTTACTTAAACCCTATTTAGAAAAACAGTTAGGACGAGAAATATTCTTTTTATATGGTAGCACCAGTAGAAAACAACGAGAGGAAATGATTGACCGTTTCCAACACGATCCTCAAGGGCCACCGATTATGATTCTTTCTCTGAAAGCAGGTGGAGTAGGACTGAATTTAACACGAGCAAATCATGTATTCCACTTTGATAGATGGTGGAACCCAGCCGTAGAAAATCAAGCCACAGATAGAGTATTTCGGATTGGTCAAACCCGAAATGTGCAAGTACATAAATTTGTTTGTACAGGCACTTTAGAAGAAAAAATTCATGACATGATTGAAAGTAAGAAACAACTAGCTGAACAAGTTGTAGGTGCTGGTGAAGAGTGGTTAACCGAAATGGATACAGACCAACTTCGCAACTTACTATTACTCGATCGCAGTGCAGTAATTGACGATGATGCAGAATAAGTTTGTAGTAAGGACTTTAGTCCTTAATTTGAGCGCTTTAGCGCTCACTACAAACCTCGCAAAATTAATGGGACAGACCACTAGATTAAATATGCGATATTGAAAAATATCACACCTTCTTCTTTACCCTGTGCCATCATGTCGAATCACTTTACCCACGGTTATGCGCTGTTAATTGGGGTTGGCAGAACAGCCGAATCTCGATATTCATTGCCTGTCACAGTTAAAGATGTGCAAGCCCTGAAAACAGTGTTAACCGATCCAAACTTGTGTGCCTATCTCGATGATTCCGAACATATTCGCTTATTGCAGAATGAACAGACAACGCGCAGTGAAATTTTAGATGGATTAACGTGGTTAAAGGAAAAGGCTGCTGCCGATAAAGATGCAACAATTGTAGTTTTTTACTCTGGTCATGGGTGCTTTGACTTATCAAGTCAGTGTTATTATTTGCTGCAACATGATTTCAAATCCACAGATATTGCTAATACCGCGCTATCTGCCCAAGAATTTACTGAAGCTTTGCGGCAGATTCAAGCAAAGCGGTTGTGGGTGGTAATTGATAGTTGTCATGCAGAGGGTATGGCTACTTCTAAAGGCGAACTACCTGCTGATTTTATCGCCACGGCGTTGCCCAAGGGCGTAGTCGATGCTTTGAAGCAGGGCGAAGGAAGGGCGGTGTTTACGTCCTCTAGAGGCAATCAGGTTTCTTGGATACGCCCTGATGGAAGCATGAGTCTCTATACTTATCATCTAATTGAGGCATTGCGGGGAGCGGCTAATCAACCAGGCGATTCCAAAGTTATGCTCTCAAATCTGATCAATCATTTGGGTAAAACCGTTCCAGAGAGCGCCAGAACCCAACGTCAGGCAGAACAGACTCCGTTTTTTGATACGGCGATGGAAGATTTTCCTATCGCCATGCTGCGGGGAGGGAAAGGACTACCAAACTCAACCCCAGTCGCAGATTTGCCTAGAGTGATGAGCAATCAAGAGGTTGTAACACCTGCATTGGCAATGGCACGTCGTTCACTAGCAATTTTAGAAGAGCAGGCTGCTGGATTTGGTAAGCTGCAAATGCCAGGTCATCTGAGAATTGAGCTAGAAGAAAAACGTCAAGAAGTGGCAAATCTTGAAGCTAGACTGAATAAATCAGAGTAAGTAATTCCCACAGGCTGCTATGGAAGAGCAAACAAACCTCGAACAAATGCTTTCTACCGCCCGTATGATACTGATGGTGTTGGAACAGCAGGCGGCAGGCTATACCAACTTGACTATTCCGGCTCATCTGAAGGTGCAACTAGACGAGAAACGCCAGGAAGTTACTAGCCTAGAGGCGCGATTAAGCCAATTACAGGGAAAGCGCTCAGAAAATTTGCCCGATAACCTGCCCCGCTATAACGATGTGTTTGTGGGGCGCAAACAAGAAATCGCCCGTTGTTTGGAAGCACTTTCACCAGAGGAGCGCGGTTGGGGTGTAACGATCGATGGTATTGGTGGTATGGGCAAAACGGCCTTAGCACTGGAGGTAGCACACCTAGCCCGTGAGCAAGCCTTGTTTGATGCCTACCTGTTTGTTTCTGCCAAGACTACCTGGCTCTCAGCTGAAGGAGTGCGGGAAGAAACCCTCGCTCTGTCTTCTCTCGATAGCTTCTGCCGGGAATTTGCCAAGGGGTTGGGACAGACAGACATTGTGAAAATGACTGATGCCACAGAACGCCGCCGCGCCCTTCTCGATGCTCTGCGGGGACGGCGCACCCTATTAATTTGGGACAACTTGGAAACTCTGAATGCAGAAGAACGCGATATGATTGCCGAGTTTTTGCGGAAACTGCCCACCCCCAACAAAGCCATCATCACCAGCCGCCGCCGCACTGGGGAAAGTGCCGTCACCATCCGCTTAGATCGTCTCTTAGAGGCAGAAGCTTTGGAATTAATGACAGAGAAGGGAAGATCGCACCCCCGTCTAGCCCAGGAACTAAACGCCACGAAGCCAGAGATATTGACCGCTTTATATGAAGCCTCTGGTGGCAATCCCCTAGCGCTAGATTGGACATTGGGACAGGTGGCACACAAAGGTTACTCTATCAGTGTTGCCCTAGAGCGGTTGCGGAATGCCGCCAAATCTGAGGATCTCTACGGGTTTCTGTTTGCTGATACTGCCAAAACTCTCTTTGAAAATGATCGCACAGTGTTGTCTGCCTTAGTTGTATTCCTGACACCAGCAAAAACCGCAGCATTGGCAGATGCTACGGATTTAGCCATAACCGAGATCCAAGTTTCTTTAGAGCGGTTAGTCACTCTATCTTTGGTAAATGACTTGGATGGAGAACGGTTTGGCCTGCACCCCCTCACCCGCACATATATTCGGGCAGTTATGGGCGGAACAGATACCGTTGTAACTGCACCCCTAAGTGGAATTCGGTTTGACTCTGCTGCCCAAGGCAAAGTTCTGCGCTACTGGGTGGACTTTGCCCAGAAGTACGGGGGTGAGGGCAAAGATGCCTATCAAACCCATGACAAGCTGGAAGCTGAGTGGCAGAATCTAGAGGGTGTGGCGACAACTCTGCGGGAGATGGCAGGTATCCCTGGTACGTTGAAAGACCGACAGGCTGCCCAGATGCTCATCGATTTGGAAAAGGCTTTGTCTCAATTCCTCTGGTTTCGCGGCTACTGGGATGAGGGGGTGCGCTTGGGTGAGTGGCGATATCAGGCGGGAAAGGCGCTCGGTCAGTGGAGCGATGCTGGTTGGGGTGCTTATAGTGTCGCCTGGATTCACTACAATCAGGGGGAGATAGATCGGACAGCAAGTTGGGCAGATCAGATGGCAGAAGCGATCGAGCAGGGCGGTAGCCGTCGGGATAAGGTTTTTGCAATTCGTTTGCAAGGACTGATTGCAGAGCAACACGAGGACTGGGTGGAGGCGGAGCAGCTGTATCAGGAGGCATTAGCAATTTACCGAGAGTTGGGGGATGAAGAGATGAAGGCGATCACCCTCAGTGATCTGGGAGGAGTTGCCCAAGAGCAGGGACAATACGATCGCGCCGAGTCCTACTACAAGCAAGCATTGACAATAGAAGAAAAACGAGGAGATAAAGAAGGACAAGCAATTTATTACGGCAACTTGGGACTTCTAGCCCTTGACCGCGATCGCCCTTCAGAAGCCCGCCCTTGGTACGAGCGTGGGTTAGTGCTAGCGCAAAAAGTGGGACGGCAAAACTTGGTAGCTTCTGCTCAATCGGGGCTAGCGCAAGTTCTGGAGCAAGAGGGACGCTACGCAGAGGCGCTACCATTAGCACAGTCTGCCCTGGAAATCCGAGAGCGTCTGCGCGATCAGGGCTTGGATTTTTCGCGCCGATTAGTTGAGCGGTTGCGACACAAGGCAGGGATGGAATAATTCGTAATTCGTAATTCGTAATTCGTAATTAATTTAAGGTTTTACGTCCCTCTGTAGCCCTGGACTTCCAATCTGTAGGCGTATTTTTGTGGAACTGATACGCTCCCAACGATAAGCGCTATAGTCTGAGGTAACTGTCACAAAGTAAGATTAACCCATCCATTCCATAATTTTTAATTTTGAATTAATTATGACTAATTACACATTACAAGCAAGTCGAGAATGGTGGTCACAACAATGGCTAGATTTGCTAGATTCTTATCGTTTTAAAAAGCGTTTAGAACGTGCGAGAAATTATGCTCGTCAAGGAAATGTTTTGAGCATCGAATTTAAAGGTGCAAAAGTATTAGCTAGGGTGCAAGGTAGTGAAATCGAACCCTATAAAGTTTCCCTTTCCCTTGAACCATTTAGCGATGAACAATGGGGTTATGTAATTGAAACCATGTCCCAAAGGGCAATTTTTGCTGCCAAGCTACTAGCAGGAGAAATGCCACAAAATATAGAAGAAGTGTTTACGGCAAATGGTCTTTCGATATTTCCATTTACTCTTGGTGATGTCCAGAGTAAATGCTCTTGTCCTGATAAAGCAAATCCCTGCAAGCATATTGGTGCGCTGTACTATCAGTTAGGCGATCGATTTAGTGAAGACCCCTTTGTATTATTTCAATTGCGGGGACGCACCAAAGAGCAAATTATCAGCGATTTACGTCAATTACGTAGTGCCAAGATTAAACCCAATACCACAGAAGCGCCCGATATTCAACAGCCAATTTCTAATAACAAATACTCGGTAAAAATTGATTCTTTCTGGCAATATAATGAGCCACTAGAGTCATCCTTGGTAGTGATTGCGCCATCTACTAACGAAATGGTATTAGATGTATTAGGAGCAATCCCACTAGCGAAGGAAGAGGAAAATGCAGTCAACTCAACTTCTAGTGATGTGGTAATGAAGCATTTGAATACAGTTTACAGAGATGTGAGCCAGAAGGCTTTTTTAACAGCAATGAATGTGGGAGGAAGCTGATCATAATTCGTAATTCGTAATTCGTAATTCGTAATTCGTAATTAGGTTACTGGGTAGTTCACCCTTGCCGCCTTTTCTGACCCATTCGCGCACCGCTTGACGAATTGCCCGTCTGCCATTTGCCCGATTTTGCTCAATCAGTTTTGGCAAATCCCGAATAGCTAAAGTAGGAAATACTAAACTGTTCTCTGATTCGACATATTCTCCATCTTGCAGGTGGTAAATCTTTAGTTCACCGGAGTCATAACACCAGAGTTCTGGTACTCCCAGGCGGGCATAAATGGGAAAACGATTTAAAGACTTACTGGTAACATCAATTTCCAGTGCCAAATCAGGCGGTGGGTCTTGTCTCAAATCCAGATCCAATCTACCCCGAACCGTAGCTTCATTCTGAAAATAGAAGCAGTTATCTGACTCTACCCCTGCCATTCGGCTTTCTCGCTTCCAAGTAGTCGAGCCATAACTTTCATAGTCTATAGCCAACTCTTCAGCGATGTCTTGAACTGCAATACTAATTACCTCTTTGTAATATTCGTGTTCTGGTAAAGGTGTCATAATTTCTAAGGTAGTGCGATCGTAAGCTAACCTTGCTGCCCGATGCTCTCCTAAGTCTTTTAGAAGATTTTCAAACTGTTGCCAGCTAATGTCATAAAGCATTACTCGGTCTGCTCGATTCTTGGCGACTGTCATTGTTAATATCTCCAGAATATTTTATTGTCCAAACTCAAGCCTAGCCTCTTCTACTAAATCAGCCGTCACAACCTCTTGTCCTGCTTCACGAGCCAGCTGTTCAATTCTAGCTTTAGCTTGAGAGCGGACAAAAAAGGGAATATTTTGCAATTTTTCTTTAGCTTCAGATGTCCATCGCAAAGCATCAATAAAATTGGAATCGCTCATAGTATTAATTACCGTTTAATCACTAGATTACTAATTTTCCTATAAAAAAAGCCCTTGCTTTTACGCAAGAGCCTTTAGACTATTTGATTGTCAGTGATGAGATAAACTTTACAACCTAATCTAGGTCGTCCATAAACATCACTGGCTCAGTCTCACGGTTAATTCCTTTCTCAAAACCACCAGCCGCAGCCCGTGCGCGACCAGCGTGCCACAAGTGACCAACTAGGAAGAAGAATCCTAGTACGAAGTGAGAAGTCGCCAACCAAGCGCGAGGAGATACGTAGTTGAAGGAGTTAATTTCAGTAGCCACACCACCTACGGAGTTCAGAGAACCCAAAGGAGCGTGGGTCATGTATTCAGCGGCGCGACGAGCTTGCCAAGGTTGAATATCATTCTTGATTTTTTCCAAATCAAGACCATTGGGGCCACGTAGAGGCTCCAACCAAGGGCCACGGAAATCCCAGAAACGCATGGTTTCACCACCGAAGATGATTTCACCAGTTGGAGAGCGCATCAGGTATTTACCTAGACCTGTAGGGCCTTGGGCAGAACCGACGTTAGCACCCAAGCGTTGGTCACGAATCAAGAAGGTCAAAGCTTGAGCTTGAGAAGCTTCTGGGCCGGTAGGGCCGTAGAATTCGCTGGGGTAAACGGTGTTGTTAAACCAAACGTAGATTGAGGCAATGAAGCCCATCAACGACAGAGCGCCCAAGCTGTAGGAGAGGTAAGCCTCACCAGACCAGATGGATGCACGACGTGACCAAGCAAAAGGCTTGGTGAAGATGTGCCAGATACCGCCAGCAATACAAATAAAGGCAATCCAGATGTGACCACCGACCACATCTTCCAAGTTATCAACGCTAACAATCCAGCCTTCGCCACCGAAGGGAGACTTGATTACATAACCGAAGATAACTGCTGGGTTCAATGTCGGATTGGTAATAACACGAACGTCACCACCGCCTGGTGCCCAAGTGTCATACAAACCACCAAAGAACATTGCCTTCAGCACCAACAGCAACGCACCGCATCCCAAAATAATCAGGTGGAAGCCGATGATGTTGGTCATCTTGTTCTTGTCTTTCCAGTCGTAACCAAAGAAAGAAGAGTATTCTTCTAAGGTTTCTGGGCCACGAACGGCATGATAGATACCGCCAAAGCCAAGGACGGCTGAGGAAATTAGGTGGAGTACACCAACAACAAAGTAGGGGAAGGTGTCGATGACTTCACCACCAGCACCAACACCCCAGCCCTGAGTGGCAAGGTGAGGTAACAAGATCAAGCCCTGTTCATACATGGGCTTTTCGGGAACGAAGTGAGCGACTTCAAACAAAGTCATCGCTCCAGCCCAGAATACAATCAAACCAGCGTGGGCAACGTGAGCGCCCAGGAGTTTGCCAGATAGATTGATTAAACGTGCGTTACCAGACCACCAGGCAAAGCCAGTGGATTCTTGGTCGCGTCCAGCGCCGCCTAAGACATTTGGTCTATTAGAGAGCGTTACCACGTGGTAATACCTCCTCAGGGAATACAAATTGTTCGTGGGGTTGATCTTGAGGAGCCATCCAAGCGCGGATACCCTCGTTCAGCAAAATATTTTTGGTATAGAAGGTTTCAAACTCAGGGTCTTCCGCCGCCCGTAATTCTTGGGAAACGAAATCATAAGCCCGTAGGTTGAGTGCTAAACCGACGATGCCGACGGCACTCATCCACAAACCTGTGACTGGCACGAACAACATAAAGAAGTGCAACCAGCGTTTGTTAGAGAAAGCAATACCGAAAATCTGTGACCAGAAACGGTTTGCTGTCACCATTGAGTAGGTTTCTTCAGACTGGGTGGGATTGAAGGCGCGGAAGGTGTTAGCACCATCACCGTCTTCAAACAGGGTATTTTCAACTGTGGCACCATGAATGGCGCACAATAGAGCACCACCCAATACACCTGCAACACCCATCATGTGGAAGGGGTTGAGTGTCCAGTTGTGGAAACCTTGCAAGAATAGTAGGAACCGGAAAATTGCCGCTACGCCAAAGCTGGGTGCAAAGAACCAGCTAGATTGTCCCAAGGGGTACATCAGGAATACGCTGACGAATACTGCAATGGGAGCTGAGAAGGCGAGGGCGTTATAAGGACGGATACCTACCAGACGGGCAATTTCAAATTGCCGCAACATGAAGCCAATCAAACCAAAGGCTCCGTGCAGGGCTACGAATGGCCACAAACCACCCAATTGAAACCAACGGGTGAGGTTGCCTTGGGCTTCTGGGCCCCACAACAGCAATAGGGAATGTCCCATGCTGTCGGCGGGGGTGGATACTGCCACTGTCAGGAAGTTAGCACCTTCTAGGTATGAGGAGGCTAATCCGTGGGTGTACCAAGACGTAACAAAGGTTGTGCCGGTCAGCCAACCGCCTAGTGCTAGGAAGGCGCAGGGGAACAATAATATCCCTGACCAACCTACGAATACGAAGCGATCGCGCTTGAGCCAGTCGTCTAGAACGTCAAACCACCCTCTACTGGGGGCGCGTCCAACTGCGATGGTCATCAGACTAAATCCTCATTTTTTACTAAAATTGCAACGTTTTTAAGGTAGTACGGAGAGTCAATCTAACCGACTACCGTGAGGAATTAACGTTTTTTTTGACAATCTCAACAGCTTTTAAACAACTGAGATTCTGAGAGCTTGCAGACTAGTTAAGTCGTTATTTCTCAGGGTTATGACATTACACGTACCATCGGCTAGTAATCTAGCTTGTGGTAACTTAATGATTCTTAATTTATCACACTAGTCAGGGTTTTTGCCTGATACGCAGAAGCAAATGAGCTATGAAACACGAACCTTATTAATAATATGAATATCAGAATTTTTACAATTTGACACAACTTTTCTCAGAAATCTAAAAAAAATTAATGCAGATGGACGTATATAGCTAACTCATTCCCAATAGGTGAAAAAGAGGCAGGGAGAGGAGAGCAGGGGAGAAGGGGGGCAGAGGGGCAGGGGAGAAAGAATTTTTATCAGGCATTGAGTAAAAAAATGGTATTGACATGCCCTAAGAAATTATATCGGTAGCAGGAACATGGAGGGGCGCAGTTGAGTTTTTGTGAACGATGTTTGGTAAAATGTGGATGGTAACTTCGCCACCACTGTCGTTGATACACCTCTGGAAAACCTATGTGAAACGTTAGCCAAGGGGAAAAGAAGTTGGCATATCTTGACTAATACAAATAGCCTAAGCGGTTTGTCTCGTAGTGCAAGTAAGCCAGCATCATCCGGGATAGTAAAATTTGTAGATTACAGGGTAAAAAATTCATAGTCTGCGGCAGGTTATCCGGTGGACTTAAAACAGTGCTGAAGTGCCTCCTAAGCAATAGCCGGATTAGCACAGAGAGCCACCACTCTATGCAAAAGCATTCAGTGTGCGAGTATGTCACAGCGAGTATCTCACAGGCAATGGTAGTTCAATGACGACATCAACAACGATTAACAAAGGCGATCGCCTCCTGCATCAAAATGTTCTCGGTTCTCGTCGGTTTAGTAACTACTGGTGGGCAACCATCGTTACCTTGGGAGCAAGCGGCTTTTTATTGGCTGGGTTATCCAGTTATTTAAAAGTTAATTTACTCATAGTTTCCGATCCAACTCAACTGGTATTCGTCCCCCAAGGATTGGTAATGGGGTTATATGGCGCTGCTGGTTTGTTATTAGCTACATACTTGTGGCTAGTGATTTTATTGGATGTAGGAGGCGGTTACAACGAATTTAATCAGGAAACTGGCACAATCAAAATCTTCCGTTGGGGGTTTCCTGGCAAAAACCGCCGAATTGAGATTGATAGTCGCATAGAAGATGTGCAATCTGTGCGAATCGCCGTCAAGGAAGGTCTTAATCCCCGTCGCGCCCTCTATCTACGCATTAAGGGGCGGCGAGATATACCCTTAACACGGGTTGGACAACCGTTATCTCTAACAGAGTTGGAAACAGAAGGCGCAAAGTTAGCCCGCTTTTTGGGAGTCTCGTTAGAAGGACTGTAAGATATTAGGGTAGAGGTTACAGGGTACAGATTATTCCCTATCACCTGTTAGCTGTCACCTCTCCCCTAATCCCAATGCCCCTGAAAACGATAAGATACTCTGGTTAAATCAGTAAGTGGCAATGCGGTTAAAAATTTCACAATTTTTGCTTTCCCTTGTAATTATCAGTGGCTTGATGTTGGGAGGATGTTCACCACAGCAAGTCGCTTCTAATACTTCTTCTCCAGGCTCAACAGCTACCTCGACTACAAGTGAGGCAAGCACCAAAACAACTAGTGATGCAACATCTGTATCTCAAACTAGTAGTGAGAGTGTTCCTGGAATGGCGGATTTACCACGGCTTGAAGGCAAGGCTACTGTGGTGCTAACGGTTAAAGGTTCGCCGATTACTATTGAAGTAGACGGCACTGATGCCCCCATTACAGCTGGCAATTTCGTAGATTTAGTACAAAAGGGTGTATACGATGGTTTACCTTTCCATCGAGTTGTGCGTGAACCCCAACCTTTTGTAGTTCAAGGCGGCGATCCCCAAGGTAAAGACCCAAAAGTTCCAGCAGATAGACTCGGAACCGGTAGCTATATTGACCCAAAAACGGGCAATGCTCGCTATATACCTTTAGAAGTTAAGCCAAAAGGTTCAGATACTCCGGTTTACAATAAACCATTTGATGCTACTACTCAACCTGTCATATTGCCCCATAAACAGGGTGCAGTAGCAATGGCGCGATCGCAATCACCAGATTCCGCTTCTGCTCAGTTTTACTTTGCTTTGGCGGATTTGGCGTTTTTAGATGGCAACTACGCCGTGTTTGGCAATGTCACTCAAGGCCTGGATGTAGTCAACAAAATTCAACAAGGCGATCGCATTGACTCTGCCAAAGTTACCCAAGGTGCTGAAAATCTGAAAACACCAGGACAGTAGGAGGAAGGGGCAGAGGAGCAGGGGAGCAGGGGGGCGAGGAAGGTAGTAAAAAAACTCTTAACTCTTAACTCCTCACTTTTAACTCCTAACTCATAAATTGGTCAAAATTGTTGTTACTGGTATTGGTCTAGTTTCCGCCTTGGGTGGAAGCTTAGAGGATAGCTGGCAAAATTTGCTAGCAGGGAAATCTGGAATTCGATTACATCAACCATTTCCAGAACTAACACCACTTCCTTTAGGTTTAATTGGACAACAACCATCTGAATTGACAATGTTAACTCAGATGGTTGTTAATTCTGCTTTGCAAGATTCTGGGTTAGTTCCACCTTTAGCTGATTGTGCTGTAGTAATTGGATCTAGTCGCTCTTATCAAGCATCTTGGGAAATTCTGGCGCGGCAAATGTATGAAGACTCGGCGAATTTTCCCGTATCCTCTTTTGGAAACTGGCTAGATACATTACCTCATATAAATGCGATCGCAGCTGCAAGGCAAATTGGTTCATCTGGAACGGTTTTAGCACCAATGGCAGCTTGTGCAACAGGAATTTGGTCTATTGCTCAGGCCGCTTTACTTATCCAAACTGGGCAATGTCAACAAGCGATCGCAGGTGCAGTGGAAGCGCCGATTACACCCCTAACTTTAGCTGGGTTTCAGCAGATGGGTGCTTTGGCGAAAACTGGGGCTTATCCTTTTGATTTGCATCGGGAAGGCTTAGTGTTGGGCGAAGGCGCAGCTTTATTTGTCTTAGAATCAGCAGAGTTGGCAAAACAGCGTCAAGCAAAAGTGTATGGTGAAATTCTCGGTTTTGGCTTAACTAACGACGCATATCATAGTAATTCGCCAGAACCAGAAGGCAAAAGTGCGATCGCTGCTATTAAACAATGTCTAAAACGTAGTTGTCTCTCACCAGCCGATATCGATTATATTCATGCTCATGGCACAGCTACCCAGCTAAATGACCAGATGGAGAGTATGGTAATCCAGCGTTTGTTTCCTCAAGGCGTGGCGGTTAGTTCCACCAAGGGAAGCACAGGTCATACATTAGGGGCATCTGGAGCGTTAGGTGTGGCTTTTTCTCTCATGGCATTAAAGCATCAAATTTTACCACCTTGTGTAGGATTCCAGCAGCCAGAGTTTGACTTAGAAATCGTTACAGCAGCACGTCTAAGTAAAATTCGCCAGATATTATGTTTGAGTTTTGGCTTTGGTGGACAGAATGTTGCGATCGCATTAACAAGATAAAAACCTGTGGGGATAATTTATTTTTTGGATTTCCTTAAGAAAGCAGACTATCTAGGATGTGGTAGTAGTCTGTCAATAAATAATTGATGGATAAATTTCCTGTAGAGACGGCGATTTATCGCGTCTCTCTAACCGTCAAAATGAATTTGACAGACCAGTAGTCCACATATTGATTTTTCCTATAGCAGAATATAAAATATAAAACTGTAACAAAAACTACAAAATCCCCACTTCTCCCAAAAAAAGGATAAGCTAGTTACAGAATGATATCCGGTTCGCAAAGATACCGTGATTAGGAGAAAATTTTATGATTTCAAAATCACTGTTGCTGCCAGAACCCGCTTCTCCAGCGCATATATGCCCATTTGATCAAGCGTGTAGCTACTTAGAAGCGGCAGCTAAAGAATTAAATTTAAATCAGGGTTTACTGGAAATTCTCAGCCACCCGCGTAAGGTCGTCACAGTTTCCATTCCCGTGAAACTAGATAATGGCGAAATACAAGTTCTCGCTGGACATCGTGTGCAACACTGCGATGTTTTAGGCCCCTACAAGGGCGGAATTCGTTACCATCCAGCTGTGACACTGCGGGAAGTATCCGCTCTAGCAATGCTGATGACCTGGAAATGTGCATTATTAGGTATTCCTTATGGTGGTGGTAAAGGTGGCATTCCCATAGATCCAAAACGTTACAGTGTTGGTGAATTAGAGCGAATCAGCCGCCGTTATATCAGCGAATTAATTAAAGATATTGGGCCTTCCGTAGATATTCCTGCGCCAGATATGGGTACTTCGTCCCGTGAAATGGCTTGGATGATGGACACTTATTCTGTGAATGTTGGTAATGCTGTACCAGGGGTTGTAACTGGGAAACCGCTTTCTATTGGTGGTTCTCTGGGACGAGAAATGGCAACCGGACGTGGTGTGATGATTACTGTGCGTGAGGCGCTAGCAGATCAAGGTAAATCTTTGGCAGGAGTGCGAGTAGTTATTCAGGGGTTTGGTAATGTAGGTGGTGCCGCAGCAGAATTACTATATGAAGCAGGCGCGAAAATTCTTGCCGTTTCAACGGGTGCTGGAGGAATATTTTCTGAAGTTGGTCTTGATATTCCCAAGTTGAAAGTTTATGCTGCTGAAAATCGTAAGAGTATTGTGGGTTTTCCGCAATCTGTACCAATTAGCAATGCAGATTTATTAACTTTACCCTGCGATGTCTTAATACCAGCCGCTTTAGAAAACCAAATCACTGAAGAAAATGTTAATCAGGTACAGGCGCAGATTGTAGCAGAAGCAGCAAACGGCCCGGTTACTCTTGAGGCTAACTTGGCCTTAGAGGCGCGGGGAGTGACAGTACTACCAGACATTTTGGCGAATGCTGGCGGTGTGGTAGTCAGTTATTTGGAGTGGGTACAAGGACTTTCTTATGTATTTTGGGATGAGGAGCGCGTCAACCGCGAAATGGAACATTTGATGGTGCAAGCCTACCGCAAGGTGATTCACCAATCGGAGGTGCGGCAAATTCCTTTAAGATTAGCAGCTTACACTTTAGGAGTGGGTAGAGTGGCGCAAGCACTGACTGATAGAGGTCTTTATCCTTAAGATTTACTGCTAGGGAATTCAGAATTCTGACTCCTGAATTCTGAATTCTATTTTGTTAAATACCAGCCTCAGTCAATGCTCGACTCAACGTATCAACCAAATTTAAATATTCTGCCCACTCTATAAGGTAAGTGTAATCTAAAGTTTGTGCTTGCAACTTGAGTATCCCCAATACATCACGCCACTGTTTTTCGGATTGACTACTCTGCCCCCAGCGCAACTTCTGTAAAATCGTATCCTCTGGCGAAGCTACCCAAAATGCAGGTATCCCATCTAAATTGGGCAATATGCGACGTGCCATCTGCGATACTGCAAATGGTGAACCATCAGTAATGTACAGATCGGCATTAGCTATGGTTTCGGTATGCGTGATGTTGAGCATTCGCTCAGATCCTCGCTTCAAATCTTCAACCGCTCCTGCTGGACAATAGTATCCCGCTGTTTCCAGTGTCGTTACCAACAAATCGATTTGGTCAAGTTGAACTGAAATCACCAAATCCAAATCGCGAGTCGAGCGAGGTTCCCCATGAATTGAACTAGCAACACCTCTACTAACGTAATAAGGTATATTTATTGACTCAAAAAGTTGGTGGAGTTCGCCTGCTAGTGAAATGGAATCTTGAATCCACATACTTTCATCAACACCAATTGACTGGAAGTTTGGAGAGAACTTTTCTGCCAGCAAGGCACGGGCAAATATACAACGAATTTCTTCCTTGGAAACATTGCGATGTCGTGATTTAATTCCTGCAAGGCAAAGTTTTTTCACTCCACGTTCATGAGCCGCGAACATTTTTATTCGTTGTTCAAGTGAGAGTTTTCGCAACTGGGTGAATAGATAAGTATCGGCATCGATACTGGTATCGGCGGCTTGCGGTCGATAATTTAGTTTTGCGCCCATCTGCGAAGATACAATCTCAGCGGTTGCAGCATCAAAATTTATTAATCGTTGTTTTGCAGCCATGCTACTCAACTTGACGTGGGCTTGCCTTGCTTAAATGCGATCGCCTACATATTACTGGATTGTAACTGATGAGTTAGATCGCCAATAGGTTGATGGATTGTACTCTACAATCACCGATAGGCGATCGCAACAACATGACTAGTACCGCAAGGCAGAATTAAAAATTAAAAATGAATACAGCGTAAGCGTTTCATTGATTTGAAATGGCGCAAGAGCTTGGAATACAATTTTTTTGACTTCCGCCTTGCGGTACTAGTACTAGTTGTTTTTGATGTTACAACAGAAATTCCGGTTGAATTTCTTTATTATGATGGTGTCACAGAGGCGTAATTTTCTTTTGGTGAAGGTAGAACTATTCAGCTAGAGTCAGAGATTAGAGGCAATTCTCAGTATTCAACACCTGAATGAAAATTAGTGTATAAGAATACACATTGCTTGACAAAGATAATAGGAGCTTAACAAGTGCATGGTGACAGAAATACAATCAACAACTCAGACTTTATATGACCAAGATTATTACCTGTGGCTCAGGACAACTATCAACCAACTTCGCGCTGGTCAATTTTCATCTGTAGATTTAGATAACTTGACTGAAGAATTAGAAAATATTGGTAGGAGCGAGAAGCGAGCGGTGAAAAGTCTGTTGATTCGACTTTTTGAACATCTGCTTAAGCTCACATATTGGGATGTGGAACGAGAGCGAAATGAAGGACATTGGAAAGGGGAAATCAGGACATTCCGCAGAGAAATTAAGGATCAACTCAAAGATAGTCCTAGTCTTAAGCCTTACATCTTAGAAATTTTTGATACATGCTACCAAGAAGGAAGAGCAGAAGCAAGCGATCGCTCAAAACTTCCCATTGATAAATTCCCTATCGCACTTATTGGCTCTTTAGAACAAATTTTAGATGAAAACTGGTTTCCCGAATATAACCACAATCATCACGGTAAAGCCGATTAAAATAGATACTTAACTTGGGCTTCCATAGGAGTTATCCAGTCGTGCAGCCGGATTTAATAGGCTTGGAAATTAGTAAAGGGGAACTGAGACGTTTAACTGGGTTCGATCCAGAAGACGTTTTTCGTCCCTCGGTTCTGCGAGATAGCAAAAAGCGATTAGGGTTTTTTATCAGTGAAATGCTGGTGACGCTGGCGCTAACGCCAATAATTGTTGGCTTTGTTTACGCGTTTATTATTTTGCCAACAATTGGTTCTTCAATTCGACTAGGAATTCTTTTATTAATTTTAGTGCCCATGCCGATATTAGTGGGGCGATGGCTGTGGCGACAATTAAGCTGTCCTGAAGGACTGACAATACTTTTAGACGAAGTTGATAAATATCATGATCTGGTTGCTGCCATCGATATTAATGACCAATTGGCAGCATCAGGAAACGTAGAAAGCAGTATCCATGACCGAGATAAAGTAACCGCCGCCCTGCAACTAATTAGAGAAGATTTAGTCCGCGCTCTGAAAACGGAACGAATTTTGCGAGATAATAAAAAATTGCTTGCGAATAATCAAGAGCTATTTGTCAATAATTTACCCAGCCTGAAAGCTTTACAAGTTAGTAGTCAAGCAGGCGAATATGCTCAACTGCTAAATCAATCATTGCAAATTGCGATCGATGTGCAAGCAGAAATCAGAAAATTGCAGAAAGGCTGAGTAGATGTTTGTAAAGCTTGGGCGACTAGAAGTCGCAGCTACACGAGACAAAACCTGCCTCCGCAGGTTAGAAAACCCTTGATTTTGGATTAGTCCACGGAGGAGGACTAAGCTTTGTGTTGTAGCGACTTCTATTCGCTTTTACTTTCCCAGAAAACAATCGCCCCGTTGACTTAAATGAGCAACAAACCCAAAATAATTGTCCTGGATGATGACCCTACAGGTTCTCAAACAGTCCACAGCTGCTTGCTGCTAATGCACTGGGATGTGGACACTTTACGCAGCGGGTTGCAGGATGATTCGCCGATTTTCTTTGTGCTGACTAATACTAGATCGCTAACGCCAGAGTCAGCTGCATCTGTCACCAAAGAAGTTTGCCAGAACCTAAAAATCGCTTTGAATGCTGAAGGGATTGACGATTTTCTGATTGTCAGCCGTTCTGATTCTACTTTGCGGGGACATTATCCCATTGAAACTGATGCGATCGCACAAGAACTCGGCCCTTTTGATGCTCATTTTCTCGTACCAGCTTTTTTTGAGGGCGGACGTATCACTCGCGACAGTGTGCATTACTTAATTATTGGCGGTGTACCCACCCCAGTCCATGAAACAGAATTTGCCCATGATTCAGTCTTCGGCTACCATCACAGTTACTTGCCCAAGTATGTCGAAGAAAAGACTCAAGGACGAATTAGTGCTGAAGCAGTAGAAAGGTTTCTCCTGTCCGATATTCGCGCTGGTAGTTTGGAACGATTGTTACAATTTAATGGTAATCAGTGCGCTGTTGTAGATGGTGAAACTCAAGACGATCTCAACCGCTTTGCAGCAGATATATTAGCAGCAGCAAGTCAAGGGAAACGCTTTCTATTTCGCAGTGCAGCAAGTATTTTAACAGCTTTAGCCGCTTTACCTCCCCAACCCATTGCCGCCGAAAAGATGGCGCAGTACGTGCGCCAAGGCAAACCCGGTGTGGTGATTGTTGGTTCTCATGTGAAAAAGACTACTCAGCAATTAGAGGCGCTGTTACAAGTAGAAGGAACAGTAGGAATCGAAGTAAATGTAGCACGATTACTTGATGATGCAAATCAATCTACTGCATTGCTAACTGAAATTCAGGAAAGTACAGGGGCGGCACACGAAGCTGGCAAAACACCAGTGGTTTATACTAGCCGTCAGGAACTAAGTTTTAAAGATGTCGAGACACGATTGGAGTTTGGGGAAAAAGTTTCAGCTTTATTGATGGATATTGTGCGTGGTTTACCATCTGATATAGGATTCTTAATCAGCAAGGGTGGTATTACTTCAAACGATGTCTTAAGTACTGGACTAGCTTTAACCTCAGCCCGTTTACTAGGTCAAATTTTAGCTGGTTGTTCAATGGTATTAACGCCGTCCGATCATCCTCAGTTTCCTAACTTACCTGTGGTGCTGTTTCCTGGTAACGTCGGTGATGCTGATGCCTTGGGAACAATTTATCAGAGGTTAACTAAACAGTCTTGAGTCACGAGATACCGAACAGAGTTCTTGCTGAGTGCAGAGTATAAGAATTGTTGTTGTAGGGTAGTAAAGAAGCAAAATTTTGTCGCTATGATTCAGGACTCGGCACTCTGCACTTTCTGGTCTGAGGATGTTGTTGAATTTTGCAACTGATCTAATATTAGTAATTATTCGGAGTGTCCCTTGTCTTTTGGCTAGTACTGCATGACTTCTGATTCTGCGATTCCCAATCTAAAGTCAAATTCTGCACTTCCTAATGCAGAACCAAACTCTATCCTTTCCGAGATAGAGGTAAATCCTACTGTTTCTGATGTAGAGTCAGATTCTATCCTCCCGGATGCGGAGTTAAAATCTGTCCTTCTTTATTTAAAATCAAATACTGTCCTTGCTGATGTAGAGTCAAATCCTACCAACCCAGATGTAGAATCAAATACCAATGCCCCATCAGATTTTATTCTGACTGATTTAAATCCTAATGAATCAGCAATACCAGGGCATCGTGTAAGTGACAATACTCAAGTCCAGTTAAAGAGTAAGGAGGGACGACTGTTATTAATTTTGCCCCCGGAATCTCAAGTATCTGCCTCAGAACTTAGTTGGTCTGATATTTGGCAACAAATAAGGCAACGTCTGAATGCTGGCGATCGCTTCCGTGTATCTAATACACCTGTGCATTTAATGGCACAAGATCGTTTGGTAGATGCTAGACAACTCCAAGAACTCGCCGAGGCTTTAACTGAAGTCCAACTCAGGCTTATATCTGTCTCCACAAGTCGGCGGCAAACTGCGATCGCTGCTGTAACTTCAGGGTATTCAGTAGAACAATTACAACCCGTAACTTCCCTGAGTACCGAGCCAACGGCTACAGCCATCCCCCAGGCAGATGCCCTCTATTTAGAAATGACAGTCCGCTCTGGAGTAGAAATTCGTCATCCTGGTACAGTAATTGTCTTGGGAGATTTAAACCCAGGTGGTATTGTAATTGCAGATGGAGATATCATTATCTGGGGTCGTCTGCGTGGAATCGCTCATGCTGGGGCTGGAGGTAATCGTGAGTGTCTGATTATGGCCTTGCAAATGGAACCAACCCAACTGCGGATTGCCGATGCTGTCGCTAGAGCACCAGAAAAACCACCAATGCAGTTTTCTCCAGAGGTGGCACATATTACACCCCAAGGAATTCGCATCGCTAGAGCGACTGATTTTTCCAGAAACCAATTCACCAAGAGCAATCAAGAGCCATAAATATTTACTTAAAGAATGAAGTATATAAGTAAGGATGAAATAAAAAAAATATTCATGCCTCGCTATCATCAAGGAGAACAGATATTTCTTCATACTTGATACGATACTTCATACTTTATACTGCAATTTACTGTTTTATATTTCCTGAACCCTCATTGACCGCATTTCTATCATGACTCGCATTATTGTGATTACCTCCGGTAAAGGAGGAGTGGGTAAAACCACAGTTTCAGCAAATTTGGGTATGGCTTTAGCCAAAATGGGGCGTCAAGTTGCTTTGGTTGATGCGGATTTTGGTCTGAGAAATTTGGATTTGCTCTTAGGGCTGGAAAACCGCATCGTTTATACTGCGGTAGAAGTTTTAGCCAGAGAGTGCCGGTTAGAACAAGCCTTGGTGAAAGATAAACGCCAACCCAATCTCGTACTCCTCCCAGCAGCCCAAAATCGCTCGAAAGATGCAGTCACACCTGAACAGATGAAGTTATTGGTGAATGCACTAGCGCAAAAGTATCAGTATGTGATTATTGATAGCCCTGCCGGTATTGAAAATGGGTTTAAAAATGCGATCGGGCCGGCAAAAGAAGCGCTAGTTGTCAGCACACCAGAAATTTCTTCAGTTCGTGATGCTGATCGGGTAGTAGGGTTACTAGAAGCACAAGGTATCAAGCGTGTTCATTTAATAATTAACCGTATCAGACCCGCAATGGTGCAAGCAAATGATATGATGTCAGTGCAAGATGTTCAGGAACTTCTCGCCATCCCCCTGATCGGGGTAATCCCTGACGACGAGCGTGTTATTGTATCTACCAATCGCGGCGAACCCTTAGTGTTAGCGGAAAATCCCTCTTTAGCTGCCACAGCCTTTGAGAACATTGCTCGTAGATTAGAAGGAGAAAGTGTCGAATTTCTGGAGATCGACTCGTCCCAAGACAGCATCTTCGCCCGTCTAAGAAGGTTGTTGTGGACAAAGATTGTTTAACTTACCTTTCCAGTCTCCGCCCCAGACCTATTCGTAATGATTGAACTTCTAGAAAAACTTTTTTTTCGCGGCCCTGATAGCAGTCGAACTCAAGTTAAACGTCGCCTGCAATTGGTGATTGCTCACGATCGCGCTGACTTAGATCCTCAAACGTTGGAAAAAATGCGGAAAGAAATCCTAGATGTAGTCTGTCGCTATGTAGAAATTGAGACAGAGGGCTTGGAGTTCTCCTTAGAAAGCAACCAACGAACCACAGCTTTAATTGCTAATTTGCCCATCCGCCGGGTGAAAGGGGCTATCCCTGAATGGGAAAGGGGTGATAAGCCTAAGCCTCTCTAGTTTTAATTTTAAGTATTTTTATTTAGATTCATAGTTGTGGGCGAATTGTACGATACGCTTCATAAATTGAGTATGGCAAGAAATATTCTCTAGTCTATTATCTTTCAAATATCTATCCAAAACATAGGAGCGATGCCTGAGTTGGGCTACGACTACGCACGATTTAGTAAAAAAGCGATCGCGTCTTTGCCTAAGCTCTTAGGATGCAATCGTCCCTGGAATCCTGTTAACGTGATAAATGAAATAGTTTGGTATTGAGGCAAATAACCTGTGACAGCCAGAGAAGAACTAATTCGGGAAATTGAGCAGGTTTCAGATTCTCTAGTGGAAGAAGTGCTGGACTTCTTGCTATTCATAAAAGATAGACAGGATCAGAAAAATTCCGCATCTCATGGTGAGCAAAGCATTCTAGAGCGTATGGGAGGAATTCCCCAACATTTGCTATCAGTTGGTAATTTATCAGATCGAGACGTTCGGAGAGCAGTTATTGCATCGCGGATACAGCAGAGCCAAAAACAGAAATCATGACCTATCATTCTACGATTTTGAAAGTTTGTAGTAAGGACTTTATTCCTGTATTTTTAAGCACTTAAGTGCTTACTACAAACCTTGCAAAATTAATGGGGCAGACCAGTAGGTTGGGTGGAGGCTTTGCGTAACCCAACACATATCTGAATGTTGGGTTACGCAAAGCCTCCACCCAACCTACAATTTGTTTGCTAAACGCCCCGCGACCGTGAACAGCACTCTTCATTGTTTTCTGGATAAAATCTGAAACTGTACAAAATAAAAATCCCGTTGTCGTTAGTGACGACAACGGGAATATATAGGATTTTTGATAAACTATCGATAGGCGACTTGTGGGCCTGCCCAAATTTCTGTAACCTTTTTGCCAAAAGTAATCGGCTGATCATCGTCTGTTGTAGTTACAGTCTTACCATCATTAGTAACTTGCATTAACGGCCAGTCTTCCTCGCCCAATTCACCTGCACGGAACAGCACATGATCTGGTTGACTTTTACTCCAGCCTAACAATACAGCGATTTTCTCATGCTCATCTTCCTGATTCGCAGGAGCTACTGTATTAGCGTGATTTTTTTGCCGATCCCAAATCACTGCACTATCTGTAGATTCACCTGCGTTAAATATACCTTCAAATTTGCGTGCTAAGAAGCGATCGCCTTTTTCTGACCAGCTAACTGGAACTAATACCCCAATCTTACCGCTCGGATCAGTTTCTTCTGAGGCTTCCGCCTTTACAGCCTTTACCTTTAATAAAGGATCACTCACTGGAGTCGTTGAAGCCATCACCCACAACTTTTTAGTTTGCATATCTTGGACAAACATAATGCTGGTGACACGACTGTTATACATTTGGGGTTTTACTTCTAGTTGCACCCGGCTATAAACAGCATATTTACCATCTGGAGAAACTACGGGTACGCTGCGGTAGTGACGCACTCCAGAACCACCATTGGAACCAATTGCTTCTTGAGTAGTTGTAATCCATTTCCAAGGAATAGGATGAGGGCTACCGATAGGATCTATTTGTTCTGCTTGGGACTCATCTACTGATTCAGTCGCAGGTATTTCTGTTGTTATGGTTGGTTGTAATTCTCTCAGAGTTGGTGCTACTTGAACTGCTGCCAATGATTTAGTAAAAGACTTTTCTCTAGAGAGAGAATTCTCTTGTCCTTTCAAAGACTTAATATTCGCAGCTTTGAGTTTTTGTATTAAATTCAGCTGACTAACAGGAGCATCTGTCAATGGTGCGAGTTCAACTGCTGCCAAAGTATCAGGAACAGTTAAATCGCTGTTTGCCACAAAACTATCTACTTGAGCCAAATAATCAATTTTATCCGCTGGTAATACTTGCGGTTCCTGGAGAGCAGTACTTTGTGTTGGTACAGAGTCAAAATCTTCTGTTAATGAGTTGATTTGATCTGCTTTGAATATTTCAGCTATCTCAGGTTCCCCAACTACAGCTATTTCCTTTGATACAGAGTCAGAATCTCCAGTTGTCGAAGCTAGTTTAGCTACTTCGGATCTTACTGGGATCGAGTGACCCGATGCCCCTAACAAGGGTGCAATCAGTATCACAACGACAACGTAATTGAGAAATGGTTGTGCGCGGAACCATCCTGACAGCAAAAGGGGTTTAAGCATTTGTAGACTCTCTAGAGGGGGCGGTTGCTATGTGAGAAGCAATACATCAGCAGCAATGGGGCAGGCGGTAATTATATGTATAACAAGAAACTAAAAGCAATGACTAGATAATTTCTTCAAAGTTTGCAGAGTTTTACAAAAATTAGGTATCATCGTCTACACCTTTTCTTACTAAGGTACTGAATGTTTTTTTGCAAAGATATGCGAGTATAGTAAATATGCTGATAAATCAGTAATTACTACACGATATATAAGTTTGCTGTTGTTACACCCAACCACACCAAAAACAGGTATTGGTTAATGGAGATTCAGGGTATAGGTTAGGCGAATAACGCTGGTAAGCAAGAGTTAAATAACTTGGCTATTGGGGATCGTACTAGCGATCGCTAGTACACAACAAACAAGCCAGGTCATACACTAAATATAACAGCGCAAACCCTCAGAATGGTAAACGTGAGGCGTTAATTAAAAACCTGGGAAAGCGGACACATAATACATCATACTCAGAAAATATTGCTGCCAGCAACCCAAATTTAGAAATTGCAATCTAAACTACAAAAATAGCTAGAAGACGCAATAGTTTTTTAGAAACCCAACTGCATTTAAAGCCAAGTTTGGGAAAATTATCAGGAACAAAAGGAAGTTTACTCGGTAGATGCTCTAGCGAATCGTAACGAAAAACCACTAGGTGATTAGGTTCACTAGAGGCAGATGTAGTTGATGCTAGCTGTTACACTTGTCAACTTAACTATTAAGTGAATCAAGCAGCTTTTGGTTTCACTAATATAATACGAGAACATTGTACCACCAAACAGCCAATATTATTTACCGAAGAAGAATTCAGGAGTCAGGAGGCAGAATTCAGAATTGAATTCTAAACGACAAAGTGGATAGCGCCGGCGGCAAGCGAGTATTTTCGAGTCGCGTTTGAATCATTGAAAGCGGCGGAAAACTCCATCCGGCAAGTGGCATGGAGAGGGATGCCGCCCATTGGTGTCAACTTAAGCTAGAAATAGCTTCGCTGCGGGCTTCATAACC
>NZ_JAWJTF010000039.1:0-7126 GCF_048836525.1 Nostoc sp. CALU 546 | reverse complement strand
GGGATTTACAATCCCTGGCGGCCGTGCGGTTAAGTTGACACCAATGGATGCCGCCCCGCCACTTGGGGCATTGGGCATTAAAGGCTCTTCCCCATGCCCTTGTGGGTGGAGTTTTTCATAGCAAATCAACTATGTTTTGCGACTGCCATCTAGAATACGTCTGCTAAATCCTGGCTTGGTGAATTCTGTTTCAATATGCAACTTAAATGTTGTCAGTTATGAGGGGCGCACTTACGATTAACTAATGACTAACGACTAACGACTAATTTATTAATGAAAATTGTATTTTTTGGTACACCCCAGTTTGCTGTACCTACGCTGGAAAAGTTATTGAATCATTCAGAATTTGAGGTGTTGGCAGTTGTCACTCAACCAGATAAACGCCGGGAACGCGGAAATAAATTGATCCCCTCACCAGTAAAAGCGATCGCTACTGCTCACAACTTACCAGTATGGCAACCTGAGCGGGTGAAAAAAGACACTGAAACTTTAACCCAACTTAAACAATCAGACGCAGATGTGTTTGTTGTTGTCGCCTATGGACAGATTTTATCGTCAAAAATATTGAAGATGCCAAAGTTGGGCTGCATTAATGTACATGGCTCAATTTTACCCAAATATCGTGGTGCAGCGCCGATTCAGTGGTGTTTGTATAACGGTGAGAAAGAAACGGGGATCACGACCATGTTAATGGATGTGGGGATGGATACCGGCCCAATGCTACAAATAGCCACTACACCCATTGGATTACTGGATAATACCCAAGATTTAGCCGACAGACTAGCTGCGATCGGTGGGGATTTGTTGGTGGAAACTTTGTTGAAGTTGTCACGCCAGGAAATTCAACCAATTCCCCAAGATAATTTAGCGGCTACTTATGCACCTCTGATTCAAAAACCAGATTATGGTTTGGATTGGTCAAAAAGCGCGATCCAATTACACAATCAAATCAGAGGCTTTTATCCTAACTGCACGGCTACCTTTCGTGACAACCTGCTGAAAATCACCGCTTCGGCTCCCCTTAGTGCTGTAGGCGATGTCTGGCGACAAGCCGCTTTGCGTCTACGCAATCTCCCACCAGAATTACAAGAAATAGCACATAAATTACCCGATTTGTCAAACTTATCAGATCAACCGGGAGTTGTAGTGAGCATTGTTAAAGGAATTGGGGCGATTGTTCAAACTGGGGAAGGTTTCTTGCTGTTACGAGAGGTTCAGCTAGCTGGTAAACGTCCCCAGTCGGGATGGGATTTTGTGAATGGTACCCGCTTAACTGTGGGAGAAGTTTTTGGTGCGGGGAGTTGAAGGGTTGGCAATTTTAGATTTTGAATTTTGGATTTTGGATTGAAGGAAAAAGTATTCGACTGACTTGTATTGAGCTTGCTTGCCCTTCCTCTTGCCGTTCGCGCAGCGTCTCTTAGAGAAGGGTCGAAGTAGCGCTCACACCGAAATCCAAAATCTAAAATCTAAAATTAAATCGCTTCTAACTTTTCATAAAAGCGGCAAGATTCGCAAGGGCCATCTGGGTTGACTGCACAGCGAATGAGTTCTGAATGAGCATTGTAACAGCAGGTGGCATCACCGATTACCCAACGTCCTGCTACCAAACTTTTCTCAGATGGTCGTTTAGCAGACTGTACATAAATGGCAATATTGTGCAAGCGGTAGCGTCCAGCTTGAAGTTTATATCTATGGCGGCGCTCTAAAACCGCATAGGTTTTACCTTCAAAATCAAGATAGTTTCCGGGTTGGGGTGTCCAATCAAGTTGCACTTTACCGAGAGACTCACGCGGGTGCGTCAGAATCACCTCGGTTTGTAAAGAGTCTGGCTCCATAAGCTTATGTGATTTGATTTACATTATAAGGATGGTATCGCGATCGCTTTCTTTAGCTTACCGAATTTAGATTACAACTAATGATTAACTCTTCGCGTCTCTACGGATTAGGGCAACCAAAAGTCAGGTAGGATAGATTTCCCCAAGTCACGCAGAGTTTGGTTGAGCGATCGCGCCACTTGAATATGCGCTTCATCCTCTTCTACAGCTAAAATCTTAGATGGCTGACCTTCTCCCAAATAAGACACCACCAAATTCGCCGCCTCCAAACCAGTAACATAAGCCTTTTCTTGTGACCAGGAACCATGACGGTTTACAATCCAATCCCCACTCATAAACACATTTTCAAAACTTGTCTTAGCAGGTAACATATAACGATAGCTACCAGGTGCAAAGTGAGTTACCGCTTGAGATAACCGAATTACACTGCTATCAATGATCTTTGCCTCTCGAAACGCTGGTACACAAGTTGCTAAATAACCCTGAACTATTGGTAAAATTTCCTCATCACTCAAACTGAGAAACTGATTCGCGTGATAAAAATCAGCTTCAATCACCGTTCCCGGCTCATTTTGATATTCATCATGTAGAGCATTCAAATCAAAAAACGTCCAACCTGTAGTTGCGTCGAACCCAAAACAAGCATTAGAAGGACGAGGAATATCAATTTTGCGGTCAAACCATAGCCGCGTTGCTAAAACATCAATTGCTCCTAAATTGCTCAAATTACGGAATTCTTCACGGCTTTGTAAACTAGGGCTAGTTGAGACAATTTTCTTCATCCCCGTGATCCCAACTGCAAAAACCACGGCATCTGCTTCAATTATTTCATCACCACAAACCACACCCTTAACTTGATTACTATCAACAATTAAGTCTGTAACTCGCCGCTTAGGTAACACTCGCGCACCGGCTTTTTCGATTCGTTCCACCCAAGGACGAAATATCTTTTCTCCAACAGTTCCCCGACACCAAACTACATCAAAATCTGGTTGATGAGCCAGAATAAAAAAGTAAAGCATCCCTAAAGTTGCTGCGGCTGAACACTGTTCGCCAGGAGCAAACAAACCCACTAATAACATTGGCTCAAAAGCCTCGCGGTAAAGCCGTGCAGAAACGTTGAAGTCTTTGAACAACTCACGGGCAGTTACAAAATCATAGCGTCGCCAAGCTGCATCAGAATTGTCAAAATCAACGACAGCATAAAGTAAAGGCAGGGCACTGAGACGGTCAATTAGTGGCAGCCGCTTAAACTGAGTGTAGAGAAAAGTTCCCAGTGGCGAGGGGAGTCGCGGTAAGTCTTGAAAAATCGGTGATTCAACTTCCAAACCTGCTGGCGAATATTGCGAAGAACGAGTCCAAGTAGTAAAAGGATTAATTCCTAATTCATTGATTAGGGAAAAAATATTTTTGTAAGGATACCAAAAGCCATGAATGCCCGCTTCAACAGATTTGCCGGCTGGTGTTTGCCAACCTGCCACCAATCCACCAGGATAGGGGCCTGCTTCTAGAAGTGTCACATCATAACCTTGTTTTGCCAAATGGTAGGTTGCTCCTAAACCAGCCCAACCAGCACCTATAACTACCACCCGTTTTTGTTGTGACCCTTCTACCATCACAGCCTCCAATTGTTGCAGTCCATCAACTAATGTATACGAACTTGTGTTCTGATCAGGCAATAGGTTGTTATTACAGCGATTTTCATTTTGATGCAATAGGCGCTTTGAGCGCACATCTGTGCGCCCATACCATATCCCATTGAACTTAAAATAGCTATAGACTTTGAAAAAGGCTCAAGGCAAGCGGTTGAGTAAAAATCCCTTGCGGTTAATGCTGAGTTGAGAGTATAACAGAAAACAGACTTAACTATTCATGAGGAATAATCATAATGAGTCAATTAGCAGATGTAAAATTTAGTCTGAATGACTTTGAATTACGAGATGGCATTTATTTTCCTAGCGACTATGAACAGTTGAATAATACTCAACATAAAAAAACATGGGACGCAATCGGGAAAACGTATTATGGTTCCCAAAAAATTGAAAAGATTGCAGATACATCGCCCATTAAACAAGATTACACTCTGCTTACTGGCACGCCTGGAGGTACTTGGAATAAATTTCCATTGAATAAATCTGTTGGCTCTATTCTAGAGATTGGTTCTGGTTATGGTCGCGCACCATTACATCTCTCGAAAGCGAAAAATCTGAGATGTGAGAAATATTACGGAATTGATATTTCTGAACCTTTATTACGGCGGTTAATCAAGGTCAAACAAGAATATAATTTTTTCCCAGAAGCTGAATTTAACTTGATTTGTACTTCTGCTGAAATATTGCCTTTAGAAGATAATTCTATAGATTTGGTAATTTCTAACTGCGTTTTTATGCATATCCCAGATGCACAATTAAGAAAATTATTGGCTGATATATCTCGTGTGCTAAAGCCTGGTGGAATTTTTGTTTTTAATCATTCCTTTCACAACAAATCTTGTCCTTCTCATATTATTCATAATTTTGTGAGAAAGCTGAATCCATTTGTGAGAAATCCAGTTTATCTCAAGCAATATTCATCTGCTGAAATAGAGGAAATGTTAGCTACTGCTGGTCTAAAAATGAAGTGTCCACAATACATTGTCGAACCAACAGAAGAATATGCGATTTTGCCGGAAACCATCAAAGGAATACCAGTACCCTTTGCTAAAGCCATCAACAGAAGTCTGAAGCCATCGGGTAATTTAAAAGAAACTTTGGCTTATGGTTTCAGTGCCTACAGCAGTAAACTGGATTAATTAAAAAAGTCTCTTTTTTTCACAAGGAACTGAATACAAATAATCTACAAAAGCACAACAATGTTGTGCTTTTTTTACAACAAATTATCATTAACTTTGTTTTGTATTTTTGGATTAGAGTCTGATTGTTTAGTCTAAACTCCAGCCAGTTAGCAATAAATGAGTTCTTAGTGATATCTGGTAACCTCTTTACTATTAAAGATAGTTAAAAAAGTAGTGCACTTAAATTGACCAATAGATGGAAGACTACATATCTTTGCCCCACAAGCAAAATATGCTTGTAAAATATGCGGAATTTCCACATTATGTGATCTAGGACATTGTTGAGGCAATTCTAAAATAAATTCTGAATTTGGATAAACTAAAATACTTTGATGCATCAAGTTCTTTCGCTGAAAATAATTATAAGCACAACGAGCTTTTAAAGGACTTTGCGTTTTAAATGTTACACGCCCCAAAAAATATTGGTTTCCACTCCAGACAAGATAATTTCCTAGCCCTTTCCAGAGTAATAAAAGTGCTTGAATATTACGGTATTCTTTTGCTATACACGCACGCCCAAGTTCTACAGTTTCCTGAAGTATAGAATCAGGAATATCATTTATATTAAAATATTTAGCAGCACTAAAGCCCAAAGCTTGAGAAGCCATTCTATAAGATTGCATTCGGTAATTCCCAACAATTTTACCAGTTGGTTTAAAGATGAGTATCAAATGATGACAAACCATATCGAATTCATCTTGATCTCTCTGGGTAAGATTAGAAGCAGAATATTCCAAACCTAGTTCAATATTAAAAATTTCAAAGCGCAATCTAAAAACAGATTCTAATTCTTCTTTAGTAGAAGCAAGTCGGAGAATATATTTTTCGGTTTCAATTACTGGAAAATCTTTGAGGAGACGGTCAGATATTAGTGGAAGTTTAATGTTCATCTTAGAATTTCTCATTAATAGATAATCATTACATGCTCACAATTTTTACTGCTTGTTTAGCATTGCATGAGGATACGTCATGATTTAGTTATTTAAGAATTATTTTATATATAGTTACTACGAAAAAGTAAAGACAAAAAACAAATGTTTTAGGACATAATTACAGGATTTATGTCTTAATAAAGACCGTATTTTCTAGATTCAATAATATTAAATACTAATTAGTAAATATTTCATCAAGATAATATGAAGTTGTATATGAAGTGACTCAGCTATTTATTTTTGATATAAGGATATGCGTCATCAATCACTAGGAGAGGGAAAAGTTACAACTGAAGGGTTGATACTCACCATGACGATGTTTTGACGGGTACAACTTCCACCCTGACACTTCCAATACGGTTGGCTTAAGATCCCCCAACCCATTTTTTTAATGGGGTTAGGGGATTTTCAAAACATAAAAACGTTAACCGAACCGTATTGATACTCGATCGAACGCGAATCTTATTTAAAATTTGGATAGTTTTTGGGATTTCCTTCATTGATTGTTATGTGATTTACCAACTTTTACGAATATTTTGAAGCTAAAGTTGGTAAATTATGGATTAGTTGAGCTAATTCTTCCCCAGACAACTATGCCATTGGATTTATCGCCTCTTTGGATATCACTCAAAACTTCATTGCTTGCTACATTTATTACCTTCTTCTTGGGTATGGCTGCTGCCTACTGGATGCTGGGATATCGTGGCAAAGGTAAATCGTTGATTGAGGGTATCTTTATTGCGCCTCTGATTTTGCCTCCCACTGTTGTCGGCTTTTTGTTGCTGCTATTTTTTGGCAAAAATGGCCCTGTAGGGAAACTCATGCAGGCTTTTGATTTCACCATCGTCTTTACTTGGTATGGTGCAGCGATCGCAGCCACGGTAGTTTCTTTCCCTTTAATGTATAAAACTGCACTGGGAGCCTTTGAACAAATAGATGGTAATCTGCTGCGAGTAGCTAGAACCCTTGGCGCAACTGAAGCCACAATCTTTTGGCGCATCAGTTTACCCTTAGCGCTACCCGGCATTGTAGCTGCCACAATGCTCGCTTTTGCCCGTGCTTTGGGAGAATTTGGTGCGACATTGATGCTGGCTGGTAACATTCCCGGACAAACACAGACAATCCCAATGGCGATTTATTTTGCTGTGGAAGCGGGAGCGATGAATGAAGCGTGGTTTTGGGCGATCGCTATTATGGTAATTTCCCTGTCTGGAATTATTGGGGTTAACTTCTGGCAAGAATTGAGGGAGAAGAAGAAGGTAGTGGGCTTGGTTATGCTTGTGTTTGGTTGAGAAAGGTTCCAGTCTACCACTCCGCACTCTAACTTTGAATCTGGTGGATTATTTATCAACATTGAAAAAATCCTTCCTAGCTTTCATTTAAAAGTTGCTTTCAACACTGATGAGCAACCCTTGGGATTGTTAGGGGGTTCTGGAGCAGGTAAGAGCATGATTTTGCGCTGCCTTGCGGGAATAGAAACACCTACAACCGGGCGCATAGTTTTAAATGACAGAGTTCTGTTTGAC
>NZ_JAWJTF010000073.1:2475-49072 GCF_048836525.1 Nostoc sp. CALU 546 | reverse complement strand
CTGTTGCCTGTAGCAAGATTGCCTATTGCCTGCCTACGCAAATTAGTTCAGAAATCAAAGCGGATTCCTATATCAGGATTAACCCATGCCCAATGCCCAATGCCCAATGCCCAATGCCCCATGCCCAATTACTATGTAACAGACGCTTGTGCCTCACAGTGTAATCCCGTAGCTATGCGGAATAGTTCTTGACCTGTGTGCAAATAACGCTCATCGTAATTCAAAGGAAAGTAACCTAATTCTTCGAGTCCATCTGCTACCTGATCGAGGCTGTAGTATAGGTGAGCCGCTGTTCTTGCTAGACTAGGGGGATTAGGTAGGGAGCGAAAAGTACTTTGTGCCTGTTTAAGGTCATCTCGACAGGCTTGTAAGTATTCCTGAAATTCATCTAACAGCTCATCATCAAACGGATCAGCAGCTAATTGCTCCATTTGTTCTTCTAACGAATAAAGAATGTTACAGAGCAAACGATTAACTGGTTGGTAAACTTGGCGCAGCCATTCCTCAACTTGCTCATCAACATCGCGTCCGGTTTTTCGTCTTGTCTGGTGATGCCTTTGCGCTGATGCTGTACGCTGTTGGCGATCGCTATTTAATTTTTGAGAGTCATCTTGCAGTTCTTGGTCATAATTACGGCGATTTTGGTTATCGCCTAAGACCTCATAAGCTGCATTGATGCGGATAATCTGCTCGTGATCAGCTGTATCCTGATTACTGTCAGGATGAAATAACTTAACCAAGCGGCGATAAGCAAGCTTAATCTCCGCTTGGCTTGCACTTGGACTAACTTTGAGAGTTTCGTAATGGTTAGAAACGTGCTTAGAATTGACCATTAATTCAATGTATCGTTAACTGACGCTAGTGGCTAATCTTGCCTCCAAGTCTTGGAACAACGGTGTACTCAAATACCTCTCACCAAAACTGGGCTGAATCATCACAATTAAACGTCCCTTATTTTCTTGACGTTGGGCGACGCGAATTGCTGCACATAAAGCTGCTCCACTAGAAATGCCAGATAGTAGCCCTTCTTCTTTTGCCAAACGCCGACTGTAAGCGATCGCTTCTTCATCGGTGACAGTAATCACTTCATCAATCAATTTTATCTTTAATACTTGGGGAATAAACCCAGCACCAATTCCCTGGATTTTGTGTGGCCCTGGTCTTCCCCCTGATAAAACAGAGCTATTGGCTGGTTCAACAGCGATCGCTTTAGAATTAGGCTTGCGTGCTTTAATCACCTCCGCTACACCAGTGATCGTACCACCTGTGCCCACCCCTGCCACAATGATATCTACTTGTCCATCAGTATCTTCCCAGATTTCAAGCGCTGTAGTTTTCCGATGCACTTTTGCATTAGCTGGATTGCGGAACTGCTGTAACATATAGGTATTTGGCGTAGTATTAACTATTTGTTGCGCCCGCCCAATTGCTCCACTCATACCTTCCATACCTGGTGTTAGTTCCAGTTCTGCCCCGTATGCCCGCAACATTGCCCGACGCTCCCCACTCATCGTCTCTGGCATTGTCAAAATTAATCGATAACCCTTAGCTGCTGCTGCCATTGCGAGGGCAATTCCTGTGTTTCCAGATGTGGGTTCTACCAATACTGTTTTCCCAGGAGTAATCAGTCCCTCTTCTTCAGCAGCGTTAATCATACTCACCCCAATCCGGTCTTTAACTGATGCCGATGGATTCATACTTTCCAGTTTGACCACAATTTCCGCAACACATCCTTCTGTTTGAGGAATACGGTTCAACTGCACTAGGGGTGTACGACCAACAAGTTCTGTAATGTTACGAGCTATTCGCATAAATTAGTCCTTAATTATTAATTATTTGTTATTAGTCATTAGTCATCAACAAACGACAAATGATTCTTGACTAAATGTAGTACATGATATCCAACTGCCGCCGGGAATCTCTTTTTTCACAAAGATCCTGGAGTGTATATTTTTGTAACACTGAATTTGCCGCAAAACTTGCTTCTTGCCAAATTTCTTCTATAACCGAACTGTCTACCGTTTTGGAATTAACCTTTTCTTCACCAGTCTGCACCTCTAACCCTTCTAAACATTCTAAAATCTCAAAAAGGATGATTTTTCGGGGTTCTCGCGTTAACAGATAGCCACCTTTTGACCCGCGTTGACTCTTGACTATACCCCCACGCCTCAAGGTCGCTAGTAGTTGTTCCAGATAACGATCAGGTATATTTTGTCGTGCTGCAATGTGTCGAATTTGCAGCGGTTCGCCACTTTCGTAATGAGTAGCCATCTCTAATAAGGCGAGAATTGCATATTCCGATTTACAGGATAGTTCCACAAGTAGCAATAAGTTAGGGGTTATAAATTAGGAGTTAGGAATTAAGAGTCATTCAATTTGAGTTTTATATTTTTCCTTCAATATAAAATCCCAAGTTCAAAATCGGCAGAGTTAGGATATTAAGCAATATGTAACTTTATAAAGCCAACTTAAATTAGAAAAGCTCATTCAGAAAAAGTTACTCACGGCGTAAGTCACTTGTAGAATTCACAACTCCTAACTTTTCTAGTATACTCCGGTTAAATACTGGGGTTTATCCATTGCTGCTACTCAAAACAAAAAGCCCCGCCTCATGGCGGGGAGAAATAGAGTTCAAAATTATTAGTGGATAGTTAACACTCTAGAAGGTGAAAGTTGTTCTGAGCGTACCGATAATTGCATCGTCGTTATCGCTGTTTTGACCAGGAGAGGTCAACCAGATTACACCAGGGGTAACAGAGATGTTATCTGACACGCGATACTTGTAGAAACCTTCAAAGTGATAAGGTACATCATTACCACTACCAGCAAAAACTGCTCGGTTACGAGAATAAGGTTCTGCTCCAGCGAAAATACCTAAAACATTACCCTGTTTACCAAAATCAACTAAAGCAACCCCAGCACCGTAGCTCCAAGCTTCATAATCATCATCTGCACCGAAGCCGGTGACATCATGGTAAGAGACGAAGCCACTAATTGATAGCTTGTCGCTGGGTCTAAACGCAGCTGACAGACCGTAGGAATTGCTGGAACCTTCACCTAGTAAAGCATTACCTTGTCCAGTACCTACTGCAACAATATCTGCGTTTGACGTAGAACCGGAGTTGAATAAATTACCAGCTCCGCCATTATATGCGTGGACGTAGGTAGCAGCTAAAGCCAAGCGATCGCCTACACTAAAGTTAAACTGTCCTAAAGCTGCATAGTCGCCGTTGGTAAGACCTTGACCAAGACCAGGATTATTCGCTTCTGATGCCAAGTAACCCGCAGTTATTGAACTATTTCCCAAAATACCGCTGTTTTGACCAAAGGGTATGTTGAGCGCTATACCTGCACCACCACCAATCCGATAAATGGGACTTTCAGAAGCAAAGCTAGACAGGGCGCCATTACCACCGTCAGTTTGATCGAAAAAGTAGGGGTTGTTAACAGCAGCGTAATGGCTGTGTCGTCCGCCACTAGCTGCGAGGTAAACGTTGGCTGGGCCTATGGGAACTTCATAGGTTAAACGGTCTATTTTGACACTGTTGCCACCATCGCCATTACCGACTTGAAAGGTTTGTGTACCTTCATTAGTGACTACAGGAGTATCAAGTAAAAAAGCTTCTGCATTACCAGCAGCAAGACGTGTGTGTAAAACATCTCTACCCGTGAAGCTGGTTTGTAAGTCTAAGCGTACTCTGTTTTGGAAGACAGTGTTGTTGTTGTCACCACTAGTACCGCCAAACACATCACTAACAGCAAAAATGGCTTCACCAACTAGTTTGGTGGTAGTGGAGAACTGATTAGCTTCCAATTCAGCAGTCCGCGCTTCTAGGGAATCAACACGACCGCGTAGAGTTGCCAGTTCTGCGGAAAATTCTTCTTGTAACCGCTGCAAAGTAGCTAAATCTTGTTTGGTTACCAAGTCAGCTGTTGCTGTGGCAATCAATTCGTTAACTCGATCTAAACAGGCATTCAAACCAGCAGCAAATTCATAACGAGTCAAGGCACGGTTACCGCGATAAGTAGCATTTGGGTAACCTGCAATACAACCATAGCGCTCAACCAAAGACTGCAACGCTTGGAATGCCCAGTCGGTGGGTTGTACGTCGGAAAATTGAGAAACCGATGTTACTTGAGACTGAGAGTTACTTTGATTGCCTTCGTTACTGTAGCGATTAACTTGATCTATGGTTGTTTGAGCCAATATTTCTGGCTGTTGGACAACTTCAGTTGCACTTGCTTGTCCGGCTGGCGATACTTCAGTGGTTGTGTTTGGGGCGGCAATTGCTGTTGCCGAAACTAACAATGTTGCTCCCAAAACTGCTGGGCTAACCACTAAGGATTTCCACAAAAGATTAGACATCACTTTACTCCTCACACCTTGTTTAGATAATTGGTTTCGTTGCACCTAATTCTCAAAAATGCGACATCTCATTGAAACCTGTGGATGAGGCATAGTAGCCACTACTACAATTTTAGTTTTTGCAAAGCTAATAAACGATTAACTTGAGGTTAAAAACTTATGTGATTAACTTATGCAAAAACATATCTTTATATCATAACATTATAAAACATCTGATCTAGATGGCAAGATTGGAGCGATCGGCTTAATAACTGTCACACATACTTATCTAAATATCTAAGCAGGGAGTAGGGTTTAGGGCATTTGCTCCTACTTAGCAAAATTGCTGAAAGCTTTAGACACTTAGCGGCTTGTCATCAAAAATAACTTTTTCCAGTTAGAGAAAAAATAAATCAACCTAAGTTACACAATGTAAATTTAGTTAAATTGGTTGTAATAAGCGGCTCCAGCCTTGGAAATAAGGCTAGAGCCGCTTACTACGAACCTTTAATTATTCACGCTTACCTACTTAGTTTGCGTCGCGGTTACTTCCAGTCAGTTGATGCAAGATGTCAAAAGAAATTGCTTAGTGAATTTTGGAAATTGCCTGTGCTACATCAAAGTCTGTCTGCGTCAACCCGCCTGCATCATGTGTTGTGAGTGTAATCTTCACTTTGTTGTAGGAAATCTCTATATCTGGATGATGTCCTGCTGACTCAGCCGGCTCCACCAGCTTATTCACAAATTCAATTGCTTCGATAAAATCTTTGAATGTGCGGGTAATCTGCAACTTAGAGTCTTCAACAGTCCAACCTGACAGAACCTTTGCCTGTTCTTGAATTTCCGCTTCAGTCAGTAATTGTGCCATATCAAAAAATTCCTACTTATATATCTGTTATATTTTGCATCTGACAAAGGCAAATCCCTTTTATTCTCTACACAGAAAGTATTGGAGGATCGACTAAGGCATAATGCGTGTGTGCATATTTAAATCAGATTTGATAGATGCTATTGCTCACATCTAGTCAGACCCCAAGTTTGATCGAACAGAAATCAGGAGTCAGGAGTCAGAATTCAGCAATGTTTTCTGTATGACTGGCGGATAGCGCCGGCGGCAAGCAAGTCCGCGATAGCGTAGCGTTAGCGAGTATTTTCGAGTCGCGTCTGAATAATCGGCGTTTTTGCACCCTCACAAAACAAGAAAATTTAGTGGTCTTCAAGACGCTCGCGGACTCGCTAACGCTGTGCTATCAGTCGGGGATTCAGATCCGCGACTGATTTATTCTGACTTCTGAATTCTGACTTCTGAATTCTTCTTCAAGTAAGATATTTTTCTTTTTAAGAAAACTTAAACGTATTGGTTTTACCCACATTAGGCATCGCCATCTAAGTTTTCAAAAGTAAACATTGATAAAACAAAATTCACCTATAAAAAACTATCCGCCCTGATTTAGATCGGTTGATCTAAGTCAGGGCGGTCTAGCGGGTCTTCAGGTTGCAACCAGACTGCCGGAAGGAACTCCGAGCTTGCCTAGCTACTTGAGCTAACTTAGTATCTCAAAGATGACTAAGGCTAACTTTTAGAGAACAGCCCCGGCACACAGCCGGCTAACTGCAACCTGATGACCCATGCATTTACTACTTTCTATCATGGGCATCACCTCCTTATTGCCTAAGCGGTCTTAGTTTCAAAAGGCAGAGCATTTACTCTGGGTTCATAACCTTCACCTAACATAACATACAAATTTAGAGATATTAACCATGTACAGAAAAAAATCTCCCATCTTTATGATGGGAGATTAGTGGAGAATGGGGAAAATTGACGTTTTATTGACTGATTACAAGGAGATTATTTAATCTGTGGGGTGTCAACTTTCGGCAACCACAATTCTTATTCAGGTCATGGTCGGCTTGTAATATTAGAGAGCGTTACCGCGAGGTAGAACTTCCTCAGGGAATACAAATTGTTCGTGGGGTTGATCTTGAGGAGCCATCCAAGCGCGGATACCCTCGTTCAGCAAAATATTTTTGGTATAGAAGGTTTCAAACTCAGGGTCTTCCGCCGCCCGTAATTCTTGGGAAACGAAATCATAAGCCCGTAGGTTGAGTGCTAAACCGACGATGCCGACGGCACTCATCCACAAACCTGTGACTGGCACGAACAACATAAAGAAGTGCAACCAGCGTTTGTTAGAGAAAGCAATACCGAAAATCTGTGACCAGAAACGGTTTGCTGTCACCATTGAGTAGGTTTCTTCAGACTGGGTGGGATTGAAGGCGCGGAAGGTGTTAGCACCATCACCGTCTTCAAACAGGGTATTTTCAACTGTGGCACCATGAATGGCGCACAATAGAGCACCACCCAATACACCTGCAACACCCATCATGTGGAAGGGGTTGAGTGTCCAGTTGTGGAAACCTTGCAAGAATAGTAGGAACCGGAAAATTGCCGCTACGCCAAAGCTGGGTGCAAAGAACCAGCTAGATTGTCCCAAGGGGTACATCAGGAATACGCTGACGAATACTGCAATGGGAGCTGAGAAGGCGAGGGCGTTATAAGGACGGATACCTACCAGACGGGCAATTTCAAATTGCCGCAACATGAAGCCAATCAAACCAAAGGCTCCGTGCAGGGCTACGAATGGCCACAAACCACCCAATTGAAACCAACGGGTGAGGTTGCCTTGGGCTTCTGGGCCCCACAACAGCAATAGGGAATGTCCCATGCTGTCGGCGGGGGTGGATACTGCCACTGTCAGGAAGTTAGCACCTTCTAGGTATGAGGAGGCTAATCCGTGGGTGTACCAAGACGTAACAAAGGTTGTGCCGGTCAGCCAACCGCCTAGTGCTAGGAAGGCGCAGGGGAACAATAATATCCCTGACCAACCTACGAATACGAAGCGATCGCGCTTGAGCCAGTCGTCTAGAACGTCAAACCACCCTCTACTGGGGGCGCGTCCAACTGCGATGGTCATTAGAGCAAATCTCCAAATGTTTATAAGTACAGGTTGTATCTGTATTATAGATGGCCAGATAAAAGCCTTCCATAAGCAGAAAGTTAACCAGGTTGTTAACCAAGTTTACAATTTTTTACACACCTTTAATCATATTAGGTGTAAATCGTTAATTTTTCTAGGGGTTTTGTCATAAAAATTAATTTTTGATTGAGATTGAGGTGGGAAGACAAGAAGGGAATAGGTTACAGGTAACAGATTATTCCCTATCACCTGTTACCTCTCCCCTAATCCCAATCCCCAATCCCCAATCCCCATTTCCCTAGAATCAGTCAGCTGACGCTAAAATGAGTCCACAGTTAAATTTGATTATTGCTAAATGTTTACCATCGATTTAAGCATCAGAAACACTGCTTTCCCGATCTCAGTACAACGTAAGTCAGCAGAGGATGCTGAGGCTGTCTATCAGCTAATTTTGGCAGCAATCCGTTCTGGGAACCCTGACATTGTAGAACTCAAGTGCGAGGGCAAGACAGAGAAAAAAATTGCTGTCCGCGCTAGTGAAATTTCTGGGGTGCAGATTGTTCAGAAAGATGGTACAACCCCTGGTGGTGGAAGACCACCAGGCTTTTTCGCTGTAGCTGCTGAGTAACCAAGGTTGACAAATGGCTCAAGTGGGCATTGAGGTCAAGGATTTAAATTTCAGTTGGCCTAATGGAGAGAAAGTTATCAAATCTTGCTCTTTAGAAGTACCCAAGGGTGAGTTTTGGATGCTCTTGGGTACAAATGGCAGCGGAAAATCTACGTTACTGAAACTGCTGGCGGGGTTATTAGCTCCTGAATCTGGCGAAATTAGGGTTTTACACCCCGTTGGCTTTGTTTTCCAAAATCCAGATCATCAACTAGTGATGCCAACTGTTGGTGCTGATGTGGCTTTTGGATTGGTGGAAGAAAAGTTGCCACCTGCTGCTACCAGAGCAAGAGTTGAGGAGGCGCTAGGGGCGGTGAATTTGCTTACCCTCCAACGACGCCCTATATATGCACTCTCTGGAGGACAGAAACAGCGAGTAGCGATCGCAGGTGCGATCGCCCGCCGCTGTGAAGTCTTATTATTAGATGAACCCACTGCCTTACTAGATCCAGATAGCCAGTTAGATTTAGTTGCTGGTGTTCGCCGCCTTGTCAAAAGTCGAGGTATTACAGCCCTGTGGGTGACACATCGATTAGATGAGTTAAATTACTGTGACGGCGCTTTTTTGCTAGAAAAAGGCTCTCTGGTGGATAGAGGTGAAGCTGAACGCCTTAAACAACGTCTGATGGAGGTACACAGCGAAGCCTCTTAATTGAGTGCTGAGTAACGAGTGCTGAGTGCTGAGTAAGTAAAATTCATTGTACTTAGCACTCCTGAATACTACTAAAAAAGAACTGCAACGCGCCTTTATTTAAAAGGCGCGTTTTTAAGTTTGTGCGTCTGTCTGAGGTTTGAGTTGTGTGAGGCTGCCGTATTTTTTATTCTGTGTAGCATAGTGTTACAGACAATGCATCAATTATTATAAAACTTATGAATGAATTTTGTTAACTCTAGAAAATTGTGATTAAAAACCATGCCCCGTTCCTTACTCCAAGCCGTTTTGTTAGTGGACGGCTACAATATAATAGGCGCTTGGCCTTGCCTTAAAAAAACGCGTGATAGTGTTGGATTAGAGGCTGCACGGGGCGAACTTGTGGAAGCAATGACCGGTTACAGTGCGTTTCAAGGTTACACAACTCAGATAGTTTTTGATGCCCAATATCAGAACACCTCTAGTAATAAAGAAATTATTACTGAGCTTTTATCTGTTTATTACACTGATTTTGGGCAAACAGCAGATACTTATATTGAAAAATCCTGCGCTTCTTTTCGCCAGCAAATAGCTCAATCTTTGATTTCGCGTGTAATTGTTGCTACATCAGATCGGGCACAGCAGTTGATGATACAAGGGTATGGGGCTGAATGGTTGTCGGCACAACAACTCTGTGGTGAAGTGGAAGCTACCGTCTGCCGGATGCGACAAAAGTATCATACGCGCAAACAATCTAAGAGTAGGTTTTTAGCTAATGCCATTGATGCTAAAGCGCGGCAACGTCTGGCTGAATTACGAATGGGATTACACTGAATATTTAGTATTTAAGAGTCTCTGCTTAAGTTCCTGAATGGATTTTGGCTGCAAAAGTTATATAAATTAAGCATCTAAAAAAAATATTGGCGAAAGTACTTGCCAAATACTATTTTTAGCCCTAAGATTATAAATCGTGAGTGGTCCTCAGTAGCTCAGTGGTAGAGCGATCGACTGTTAATCGATTGGTCGCTGGTTCGAATCCGGCCTGGGGAGTTTATAAATTTTGAATTTTGAATTTTCGATTCTAGGTTATCCATCAGAAGCGTCACTGTCGCTTGGCTCGGCTGTGACGTTTCTGAATATGTCTCTTTTGGTGCTTTTCCTAAACTCGGTATTCAAGGTCATAAATAGTTCTGGATTAATAATCTCATAGCGATTTCTGTGTTCACGAAGTGTCTTGGAATGAGAATCGCTAGCAAATAGCTGTAGGCCAGCAGTCATCCAACGCACTGGAGTTGTTTGCATAGAAACCCCCTAGCCTTTTCCTAAATCATATTTTAAAAATATCGACGACGGGCGGAATGTCGCAAATAGCGATAAATGCCCCAAGCTAAAACTCCAAAAAAGAGATTTAGTAAACAGCGACTAAATATAAACCACAAAATATAAGTGTCAAAAAGCTTTGACGGACTCAAAGGACTAATTTTCCTGGCTAAGAGAAACAGACCAAAAATAGCATTTCCACCCAGCATAAGGGCAAAAAGTACTAAACTCCTCTGCCAATAACGGCGTTGGATTGTACGGTCTGAAATTAGGGTAATTACAGGTTTACCTTGCACTTTTCGCAGTAATTGTTCCAGTCGCCAAAACATCCACAACAGAAATGGAAAGAAACCATAACTCAGGAAACGTAGGGGTAATGAGTAACCCCAAGCAATAGATAGGACATTAACTAGGGCATGACATATTACAGAATTTAGCCAAGCCCGAAAAATGAACTTCTTGTCTCGATTTAACCGAGTGTGGGAAGAAATATAAATTCCTAATGCGTATCCCCAAGGTGCAGAGAACATCGCGTGAACTGGCGTACCGATAGTACGGTCAAGAATTGATGCTGTACCATGAAAAAGGTAAATCCAGTTTTCTTCGGCAGTGAATCCAAGAGTAACGGCTATGGTGAAGAGGAAAACCGTAGATGCAAGTAATCGATACCTGCGTTGCAGATAGTAGGTTGGGACAACAACCGCAGCCAACTTGCAGCCTTCTTCAATTGGGCCTACTTCTATAAGCTGCCGCAACGCCACACCAAAAAGCGTAGACGCGCATCGGCTTGGCGGTAGACATAGATCGATGTGATACCAGTCTGAAACCCAGTTAGCTACAATTTCAAAAATCCATTCGAGGCTAAGGGCTAAAATACCAGATATTGCCCCGATGATAAAGAACATTAGTAACTTTAACAAAGGTGGGGCAAATGGCACCCGCAAGTAGTAGTAGCCTAGCAGCAGCAAGGGTGGTATTGCTGCCCACAACAGTAGAGATGAATCAACCACTCACCTGAGCAATCACTGTGCGGTGACGGTGGGTATTGTTGGTGATAGTGGGAGTTTGGAAACCCGCCTCAACAATAGCTTGCTCAATGTCCAAAGCAAAATATTCATCTAAATACGGTTCAGTACTTTTGAGCAAAGTCAAAATGTAGGCTGGCATTTTCTTGTAAACTTCAGATTTAGGATTCATATCCATGATTGCTAAGTAGCCACCTGGACGCAGCACGCGCCGCATTTCAGCTAAAATCTGTCGGGTTGCCGATTGGGGTAACTCGTGGCACATCAGGAAAATGGAAACTAAATCAAACGAGGCATCAGGTAGCCCAGTAGATTCAGCTTGGGCATGAAGCCAGTTTATTTGAGCTTGGCGTTGCCCAGCGCGGTAATTGGCAACGGCTAAAAAGTAGGGAGATAAGTCCAAGCCTGTAATTTTGGTATGGGGATAAACTGCTTGTAGAGCAAAACTACTCAAGCCCACACTACACCCTACATCTAAGATGTCTTGCGGCTCATTAGGAATTTGACTTTTCAGGATATTGTGGTAGCTTTGGCGCAGCATGGGATCGCCTTGCGCTTCTTCAGCGTCCTGCCAAATCTTAGCGTGGACAGCGTAAGCAGCAGGTTCTACCTCAAAAGCGGCTTGCCAACTCAGATTTCCAGTTTCGTAGGCATGAAATGAGGTGACGTAATAATCGGGATAGGAAAGCTGAGGATTTTCTACTTGAGTTAAATCAGCTTTCCAATCACGCGCCTGTAGTGTTTCGACTTCTTGCGTCCAAGGTACACCAATTCTCTCGGCACGTTTAATCATCATTTGTCTAGCTTGATGCTTGGCTAGGTTAGCTAAAGGCTGGATTGCCAATATGCCATTTACCAAGCGGGAAGCGAAACCAGGATTAGTGTTTACAGCAGCAGTCATAAATCAATTTGCATTTAACAGCCTTTTTTACTTATGACATAGTTGCTGGACAAAATCTATCTCAACAGAGAGGGCACAAAGGCAAATGTCATATAAAAAAAAGACTACAACTAACTTATTCAGTCTCAAGTATGGCAAGAGCAAGAAGAAGTGCAAGTGGCTTTTTAAGAGATTTTCAAGAATTTGCCCTCAAAGGCAGTGTAGTTGACTTAGCGATCGCAGTCATCATCGGTACTGCTTTTGGTCGGGTTATCACCGCCTTTGTTGAGGATGTGATTATGCCATTGATTAACCCCTTAATCAGTGTGACTGGTAAAGACTGGAGAACAATCACTATCGGCCCAGGGATTGCGATCGGTCAGTTTTTCGGCGCAATCCTGGACTTTTTAATCATTGCTTTCATCTTATTTGTGGCAATTCGTGCCTTACAAAAACTCAAGAGACAAGAGGATGTTCCTATTCAATCTCCATTATCAGATCCTAAGCTTGCAGCTCAGGAAAGGCTGACTGGTGCTTTGGATAGGCTCAACCAAACATTAGAATCTCGGAATAATCAAGTTTTGTGAGTGGAGTGGGGAGATGAGGAAGAAGGAGGGGGGCAGGGGGCAAGGGGGCAAGGGGGACAAGGAAATAACCCATTCCCAATGCCCCATGCCCCATGCCCAATACCCTATTTGGCAGTAGGCTTGAGAGCTAACAACATCTCCAATTCACTGGTAGATTTATCCGGGCTAGTAGAGGTAAAACCAATACCACGAACAGAACTCAGAATGGTTATGGTATCGGGGTTAGACGAGATAAAACTATTAATCAGGGGTACAGTTTTAGTTTTATCCATATCTAGGTAAAAATAACCACCATTAGGCTTTTGCAAAGAAGCAGTAACGGCTTTGAAGGCATCGCTATTGTCGAGAGATGGATTCTTGCTATTGGCAACTGCGTCAGCAACAGGGCCACCAACAGCTACAAATACGGTATCTTGATCCAGCCAACCATGTGCCAATAAAGCTCCTTGTTGGGGGATTTGCCATTCAGTTACGTCTTTACCACCGATATTTCTGTTAGCTACGTTAATTTGTTGGGTTTTGGCGAGGGTATCCAATTTTGTTAAGGTGGCTTCGGCAGTTTTGCGATCGCTAGTATCAAATACTAAAGCACCCCCAAAACCAACACTCGCTAATACTCCTTGATTTGATGGAATCGCACCAAAGGCAAATTCCCCATTCATCCAGCCAAAAATATCCTTATCCAGGTCTATATTGACAAATTTCAATTGTCCTCGCACCTGTTCAAGACCTTGCTTCATTTCTGGATAATCTTTTGACTGTTCTACTAGCGTTTCCCAGCCACGGCTAATGCCATTTCCGCTAATTAAAGCAAAGGTATCAGTGGGAAATTTCCCGACTATATTCCCAGGACTTGATTGATACTGAAATTTATTTAGTTGCGGATCTAAATTAGCGATCGCTTTTACCCGCACTCCTGCATCATCGACACCAACACCCGCCACCACAGATTTTATCTGCTTCAGTTGTGTCAAGGTTTGTGGAGGTAACTGCTTTACCTGGGGATTTCCGGCTGCTAATTGCTGTACCATCGCTGCATAGTCTGGTACATAAATTTGGGCAAGGCTATTTTTGACATCCACTCCTTTAAGAATGTTACTTGCACCTTCTTTACTGGCAAAAGAAGACTGTCCCTTAAAGGTGTCAATTGCTTTTTCTACAGCTTGTTTTTCAGGCGCTAATACTAAGTGACTATTATTTAAAACTACGCTATAAGTAGGCTTGCCATTTTCTGTAGTTTCGACAATTTTTTGACCTTGATAGTCAGATTCCTGGAATTTCACCCCTTTTTGTGACTTCAATTTGTTAGCAAAATTCAAGGCACTCAGCTTGTCTTTGATTCCCACCACTATGAGGATATTCTGTTCCTGCTGTAAATTTGTTGGTAGATTAGGTGCCCCAGAGGGGACGTTGAACTGTGCAGGTTTCACAGGATTTGGTGGCAATACAGCAATCATGACACCACCAGCCCAAGGCTTTATGTCTTTTTCATAAGAAACGTTACCGTCACTGAACATTTGCTTATTGAAATTTTCCAGATTTTTTGCCACTAACTTTTGTGCTTCTGGAGTGCCAAACTGCTGTAATTTTGCCCAAGCTTCAGTATCAGTAGTAATATAAGTTGCCATCAATGCTGTTGAAGGTACTACTTTAGCACTACCTAAAGCATCTGAACTACTTCCTGATGGGCCTTTAAAATACGTATAAGTCGCTATACTTCCTGCTACAACAACTACAGCAGCACCAATAGCAGGAATGAGAAACTTTGATTTACTTTCAGGCATTTTATTATCCTCTTTTGCTCAGATTGTCACCGAGATTTATACAAGTGTCATTGTAGAGTTTTCGGATTTATTAATAATTTCCGCTCATTGATCGGTATTTACTGATAAAATTAGTAGTCCTATAAGTTAGCAGTCTAATAATTAACTCTCAAAAATACTTCAAAGGGATGATGAGCAAATCCGCAAATGATATGCTGTTCATCTCAAACAAAATAGCCTGATCAACAGCAGCAAGCTATCCTAAGTTATAAGAAGAATTAGGAGTATTTGTACTTAATGAGAATCTATCGAGGTGCAAGAGACTCTTGACTCAGTGACAAAAAAGTGCAAAACATCAGTAAAAGTAAATGCGGTAGGGATATGGAAAAAAGTCCAAGGTTCGACAGCCGGACTTAGGAAATTCGGGTGAGATTAATTTCAATCCCCCAATCCCCAAGGTGAGTTATCACCTCTATAATGCCCTGTTAATTTGGGAAATACACACACCGCTATTTTGCCTAACAACATCCAGCCAAGCCAGACTTTTCAGGATTACAAGGTCAGTAAGGATCAATGTCGAAGTCTTATTTTGATACAGATAATAACGGACACAAACCTTTTGAGTTACCGGGAGCAAGACCACAGTACAACCCCGATCGCCCCGGACAGGTAGAGCATATTTTTCTCGATCTCAGCTTGGATATTCCCAAGCAAAGCTATCAAGGCAGTTGTAGCATTCGCCTCTTACCAATCCGTAATGGCATTGATCGTTTGACTTTGGATGCTGTAAACCTGAATATCGAGTCTGTGCAGGTGGACGAGGTGCCACAAAGTTTTGACTACGACGGGGAACAGCTTTCCATTCAACTTTCTGAGGCGACTCAAATTGGTAAATGCTTGCTAATTGCGATCGCCTATTCGGTGGCAAAACCGCAACGCGGTATTTATTTTATTCAACCAGACAAGCATTACCCAAACAAGCCTACGCAAGTTTGGACTCAGGGAGAAGACGAAGACTCTCGCTTTTGGTTCCCCTGCTTCGACTATCCAGGACAACTATCTACTTCGGAAATTCGCGTCCGTGTCCCCAACCCTCTCGTGGCTATTTCCAACGGCGAATTAATTGACACTATAGAAGATGGTGATTACAAAATCTACCATTGGTCACAGCAACAAGTTCATCCTACCTACTTAATGGCCTTAGCAGTAGGTGATTTTGCTGAAATTCGGGATGAGTGGAAGGGTAAACCAGTCACCTACTACGTAGAAAAGGGACGGGAGGAAGATGCTAAACGCAGCATGGACAAAACTCCCCGGATGATCGAATTTTTGAGCCAAAAATATGGTTATCCATACCCTTTTCCGAAATACGCCCAAGTTTGCGTCGATGACTTCATCTTTGGCGGCATGGAAAACACCTCCACAACTCTGTTAACAGATAGATGTTTGCTGGATGAACGTGCCGCCTTAGATAACCGCAACACCGAAAGTTTAGTCGTCCACGAACTCGCTCACCAGTGGTTTGGTGATTTGGTGGTGATTAAGCATTGGTCTCATGCTTGGATTAAAGAAGGGATGGCTTCTTACTCTGAGGTGATGTGGACAGAAGAGGAATATAGTTCAGAAGAAGCAGCTTACTATCGTTTATTGGAAGCTCGTCGCTACTTAAGTGAAGATAGTAGCCGTTATCGCCGACCGATGGTAACGCACGTTTACCGAGAAGCTATTGAACTTTACGATCGCCACATCTACGAAAAAGGGTCTTGTGTTTATCACATGATTCGGGCCCAATTGGGAGATGAATTATTTTGGCAAGCTATCCAAACATTTATCCAAGATAATGCTCACAAAACCGTAGAAACAGTAGACTTACTCAGGGCGATTGAAAAATCTACCGGACGTAATCTTTTGTTCCTCTTTGACCAATACGTTTATCGTGGTGGTCATCCCGATTTTAAAGTGGCTTATTCTTGGGATGGGGATGCTAAGTTAGCAAAAATTACAGTAACTCAAACCCAATCTGCTGAAGGTAAAAATGGCAGTAAGGATTTGTTTGATTTAAAAATACCTATTGGTTTTGGCTATACGCAAGAAGAAGTCAAGAGTGAGGTGAAGAGTAATGGAAAACTCAGCACTCAGCACTCAGCACTCAAAACTTTCACTGTGCGGGTGAATGAACGTGAACAAAGCTTCTACTTTCCCCTAGAAAATAAGCCTCAATTTATCAGCTTTGATGTTGGAAATAATTACCTAAAAACAGTAGTTTTGGAGTATCCAATATTAGAGTTAAAAGCACAGTTAGAATTTGATCCTGACCCGATTTCACGTGTTTATGCAGCAACAGCTTTGGCGAAAAAAGGCGGGTTAGAAGCTACCATTGCGCTTTCTGCTTCGCTAAAAAATGACCCATTGTGGGGTGTGCGTGTGGAAGTGGCGAAACAACTGGCCAAAATCAACTTAGATCAAGCCTTTGATGGCTTAGTTCCGGCTTTAAAAGATAAAAATGCTTACGTGCGACGATCTGTAGTGGAAGCACTTGCTCAAATTAAAACAGCTGAAAGCTATAAGATTGTGAGAGGGGTTTTACAAAAAGGCGATCCTAGCTACTATGTGGAAGCAGCAGCTTCTCGTGCGATCGGGGCGATTTCATCGGCAAACTTGGAAGAAAAACCCAAAGAAGACAAAGTATTAAAGTTGCTGAAATCTGTTTTAGAAGAGAAGGCGGGTTGGAATGAAATCGTGCGGAGTGGTGCAGTTGCCGGTTTAGCTGAATTCAAAACCTCGGAAACAGCTTTAAATCTGCTTATCGAATACACCAAACTTGGTGTGCCGCAACCTCTACGTTTAGCCACAATTCGCGCTTTAGGAAAGATTTCTGTCGGTCAAAGTCCAGCTAATTTGGAACGGATTTTAGAAAAATTAACAGAACTAGCCAAAGAAACCTTCTTTTTAACGCAAGTGGCGGTAGCAGCGGCATTAGGACAAATGGAAACGCCTAAAGCAGTCGGGATTTTGCGATCGCTCGCTGAACAAACGGCTGATGGGCGTGTGCGTCGCTATGCTGAAGAAGAAATTTCTAAAGTGCAAAAGAATATTGGTTCCGAAAAAAACCTGCGCCAATTGCGTGAAGATTTCGACCAACTCAAACAACAAAACCAGGAATTGAGAAGCCGTTTAGAAAACTTGGAGGCCAAATCTAAATAGCACTACATGATAATTAAAAGTAGCTAATTGGTAATTAGTAATTGTGACAAAATCACTATAGTAATCCTAAATAATATGTGAGAAAGAATAAAGCCTGTAATGCTTGCAAAAGTAGGATTTTTCTATTCGTAAATTCTCACAGATCAGATGGGATTGCTATACCAATTAGCAAGGTTTTAGTTGATAGTGTAATTTCTTTGTAGATACATAGAATCTTTTATTTTTCACTTAAATCGCAGGGTATAAATAAAGATAAAACCAAGATCCCCGACTTCCGTGAGAAGCCGGGGATCTTGCATAGGTAAATATTTATATTTATATAAAGTAAAGTTAAGAAAAGATAAAATCATCCAAAACGTGGAAAAGTAGTTGTAGTTTTATAAAGTATAATTAAGAAAAAGATAAACATATCTAGGCAGTGGCAATAAGCTAAAATCGCCTCGAACACTATCCCTAAAGGGTAAAGTTCTAGTTGTTTTAGATAAAAGACTACTGGCTATCTTGAACTTGCAACTAACTTGTGAGTCAGGAGAAAAGAATCATTGTAAATTTTTCAGTTGAAGAGGCAAAAAAAGGCGTGGGTCAGTATCAACCTGCTCAACTAAAACTCTATGATCCAGATGCGATCGCTCGCTACTATAGTTACCGTCCTTGGCTAGCCTGGGGGCGAGTGCTGAGAATTATCTCCTCCTTTGCAGGATTTATACTCAATCTGAAGTGGGACGAATGGCAAGATAAAGTTGAGCAGAACAAGGGTAAACGAGCTATCCAGTTGCGAGAACTGCTCACCCGCCTCGGCCCGACTTTTATTAAAGTTGGTCAAGCCCTCTCTACTAGGCCTGACCTGATACGCAAAGATTTTTTAGAAGAACTGATCAAGTTACAAGACCAGTTACCACCTTTCGATAATGCGATCGCTTACCAGATTATCGAAACTGAACTAGGCCGTCCAATCCACGAAAGTTTTAGCGAACTGTCACCTAGCCCAGTAGCGGCTGCTAGCTTGGGTCAAGTATACCGGGGTCGTCTGGTCAGTGGCGAAGAAGTCGCAGTGAAGGTGCAACGCCCCAACTTACACCCGGTAATCACCCGCGACCTATATCTGATGCGTTGGGCAGCAGGTTGGGTAGCTCCTTGGTTGCCTTTAAATCTCGGTCACGACCTAACTTTAATTGTGGACGAGTTTGGCATAAAGTTATTTGAAGAAATTGACTATATTAATGAAGGCCGCAACGCCGAAAAATTTGCTAGCAACTTCCACAACGACCCGCAAGTAAAAGTTCCAGGCATTTACTGGCGCTATACCAATACCCACGTTTTAACCCTGGAATGGATTAACGGCTTCAAGCTGACGGACACTCAACGCATCCGCGAAGCAGGTTTAGACCCAGAAGCGATCATCCAAATTGGTGTTACATCAGGATTGCAACAGCTTTTAGAACACGGCTTTTTCCATGCTGACCCTCATCCTGGCAATTTATTTGCTGTAGCCGATGGTCGTATGGCTTACATTGATTTCGGTATGATGGATCAGTTGGAGGAAAGCACCAAAGAAACACTGGTAGATGCACTAGTGCATTTGGTAAATAAAGACTACACCGACTTAGCCGAAGACTTTGTAAAATTAGGATTTCTGACTCCAGACACGAATATTTGCCCGATCGTGCCAGCATTAGAAGCAGTGCTAGGAAACGCTATTGGCAAAAATGTCAAGGATTTTAACTTCAAAACTATTACCGATGAATTCTCGGAATTGATGTATGAATATCCTTTCCGAGTCCCGGCAAAGTTTGCTTTGATTATTCGTTCTTTGGTGACTCAGGAAGGTATTGCCCTTAGCCTCAACCCGGATTTCAAAATTATTGAAGTGGGTTATCCCTATATAGCACGGCGGTTGCTGACGGGTGAATCGCCGGAATTACGGCGACGATTATTGAATGTGTTATTCAAAGATGGTAAATTTCAGTGGCAGCGGTTAGAAAATTTGATTGCGATCGCTCGTACCGATAGCAACTTTGATGTATTGCCCACAGCCCAGATGGGGTTCCAATATTTAATCTCGGAAGAAGGGAAGTTTCTACGGCGACAGCTGGTGCTTGCTCTCACCGAAGATGACCGCCTCCACACCGAAGATGTTCAACGCCTGTGGAACCTCGTTAAGGATGACTTAAAACCGGATCGTTTATTAAATGTAGCGATCGGGATTTTAACAGATTTATCCAGAGAAGGTGCAGCCGCTATTCTCCCAAAAGCTACATTCCTTGCGCCTTTTACTGGAAACCAGTCAGAGTCAGCAAGTAAAAACTAAAAACCTTTAATATAAATCAGGAGTTTTAATGTACTATTTTCCTCTACAACCACCCTATTTCCTCTTACTTGTTGGCTTTTTGACAGCATTAACATCTGGTTTGGCATTATCTGGCACTTTAAAAGTAATTGTGCAGAAATGGCCAAGCGAACGAGCAGAAAATACTAAACCACGTTCCTCACTGAAACAATTACTTGTGCCATTTATCGGTATAACTGGCGGCACTTGTTTATTTCTGTCTTCAGGCTTAGAAATATTTGGCTTTCCCTCCACCTTGGCTTTAGGAGTCGGTCTACCAATTAGTTTGTTTACTTGTTTATTAGTTTGGTTGCAGTTGGGAAGTATGATGACCTTTATAGAACGTGAAGGTATGCAATCTTTAGATTTAGATTCTTTTTCTTAGATATGTGAAAAGGTTAGATACCCTAATTATTTGATAATTCAGGTATCTAAAAACCACTAACTTTCAGAACCGAATGGCACTAAGAAAATCCCAAAAGCTTGTGTAGTCTCGTTCCCAGCCTCCAGGCTGGGAATGTATTTAAAGAGGCTCTGCCTCAATTAAAGCTACTGGAGGCGGAGCCTCCCAGAATGCTTTCCCAGCCTCCAGGCTGGGAACCAGTTAGAGCAGGGGATGTATCTTTTCTTAGTGCCATTCCTTTCACAAACTGGATAGGATTGCTTCAACTGAATTATATTAGTTAATCAAGAATGAGAAAAACTCTATTTTGACTTATTTTTAACTAGTAATTCTATCCTTAAAATTGCGATAGTTTAACTTAAAATTGTTGATTCTTTGCTGAATAAAACTACTAGTAGACTTTTGCAGAAGCATTAGCTTGCTTGGACGCGTAAAGCTTTGAGGACGTTTTTCAGGTGATTTTAAATAGCGATAATATAAGAAAACATCGCGGTAAGGAATATCAACATCTTCACCCCCACAAAGCCTCACAAAATTTGAAGAAGATATACTCATATAATGTAAATATGTCAACCTCCGCCTTTGGTCGTAGAGGATATTATCTACCACATCAAATTGAGAACCCCAGTGATTACCAGTTGCCTGTTCGCAGTCATGAAAAGCAAAGTTATAATATGAAATTTTGCTTCTCAACACCATGTAGTTAAATAAAGATTGGTCAGGCGCTAAGAAAGCCATGACATCGGCTTCACCTGCTGCTAATTTTTCAAGTATATCGGCTCTCATCGCTGGAGAAAAAATATTTTTCTTAGTAGCAAACCAACCAGCACAAAATACTTTAGACTGCAAGTTCTCTAAGTTGAAAATTTGTTGTATCTGCTCTGGCGAACCATCAAAAATAAATTTTAAATCAGACTTATACTGAAAATCATTGACTACCCAATCGTAGTTATCTAATTTTTCATATACATAATCTATGGGCCCCATTAACAAGGTATCTGCATCAAAATAAATAAATCTATCAAATGGGCCATCGATAGCACAAAATTTGCGGTGCATTGGTAGCTCATAGAGTTCTGGAAAGCCCCACTCTCGCCAAGTTTTTTGTGCTCTGGGGTAATTTTTCCATATCTGAGTAGCAAAGTTATCCCAGTAAGCTATGGAATCAGAATCTTCAAATAAGGTGACATTATCTCTAGATGCAATCTCTGCTCTTACCTTGTCTAATCGCTCATTATATGGAAGTATACAAATAGGAATTTTCCTACCAGCATTAGCTTCTATACTGTTGAGCAACGCAACTAATTGGTCATAGACAACATCATTCGCTAGGATGTAAATGCCATCAATCATTGGGATACTCCTAATATTAAGTACGAGCAGCAACAAAGGGAAATAAACGGCGAGTTAGCTTGGGGATGAAAGCAAATTTACCCTCATGAAGATAGCGATAGTGTTCCCACAATTGCCAATAAGGACTACCAGTTTTCATCCGCGTACCAGCCCAGTGGAGATATTTGAGTCGTTGTCCTCGGTCATAAAGGGCGTAATCTTGCTGTTGAAAATTTTGTGAACCTGCCCAACTACCAGGCCCACCCCCAGGAATTTTGACAAGATTCCCACGTTTGGCAATCAGCTTAAGCACAAGATAATTTAAAACTGGTTGGTCTGTAACTCCTTCAGAAAAATCGAAATATTCGCGATGCGCTGCACACTCGCGCAAAGTTTCATCCATTTGTTGTTCGGTAATAATTCCTTTTCTCGAAGCCCAAAAACCACTGTTGAAAACGTCTTGAAGTTGGACATCGGAAAAAATTTGCTGCTCTTTTACCAATGGTGAAAAAATATTTCGCAGTTTGTCATTGGCATGATGGTAGTCACAACAGAAGAAATCAACTTCTGAAAGTTTGTCTAAATTGTCGGCGATTTTTTCAAAAACGACAATATCCGTATCAATATAAATAAACTCATCTAAAGGGCCAAACCACGCTACTAGCTTACGCATTTTGTTGGGTAAAGCGAGAAAATCTCTATCAAAAATTTCTCCGATGCGTTTGGTAAATTTATCAATAAGTTCTAAATCTGGGAAAATTTGGACATTGTGTAAGGTAGCAAGCTGCTCTGCTACTTTGTGATAATTGTCATTAAAAGGTATGAGATAAATGATTACTTCTGGGTCATAATAACGAATGCTATTGAGTAAAGCGATCGCATTATCGATAACCCGGTCATTGGCAACTATATAAATTCCCCTACTCATAAATTATCCTTGGTTAATTAACTTAAATTTTCGCAAAGCTCTTGTAAGTAAATTTGGTACTGGAGCGTCATTATAATTCTTAGGAGGATTTGTAAATACTGGACGCTTTTCTGGTTCGTGTAGGTAACGATAGTAAAGAAATAAATCTCGATAAGGAAACTCAATATTCTCTCCAGCACAAACTGCTTGATTGATATTAGGAGGAATACCAATGTAATGAAGATAAGTTAGTCGATTATCTTTGTCATAAAGAAGATGTTCCCGTTCCTCAAAGTGCTTAGATGTGGCAGAACATCCTGTTTTTTTATCATCTGGCAGTTGACGAGCAAAGTTATAAATAGAAAGATTAGACCTCATTACCATGTAGTTTATCAATGGTTGTTCGCCAGCACCTTCATACAAAATTTCTGCCTCACCATTTTGTAAATGGGATATCAGCAAATCTCTTTGTTCTGAGTTAAATATTCCCCGCTTTGCGCCATAGAAGCCTGAACAAAATATTTCGGAATCAATGCGTTTTTGCTCGAAAACTTCTAGTAATTTGGGAGAATTAACATTATATATTTTACTAACGTCTTTAAATTGAAAATCGTAGACAACAAAATCATAACTATCTAGCTTTTCAAACACTGTCGCTAGTGAGTTCATCACCAAAGTGTCTGCATCTAAATAGATAAACTTATCGAATGGCCCATCAAAAGCGCAAAAACGACGGTGAGCACCATAAAGACGGGATTTACTGCGATTTAATCGTTCTGGTGCTGCTGTCAGCATAAACTGATCCCAGCGGTTGATTGATTCTAGATCATCGTAAAGAAATACATTAGGGCGTTTAGCTATTTCGTCAGTAATTCGCTGTGTTTGATCATCGAAAGGATAGATACAAACAGGGATTTCTGAACCCAAAATTACATCAATACTGTTAAGCAAAGCCACCAATTGATCGAAAACATAATCATTGCCAAGGGTACAAATACCATTCATAATTTATGAGTGTTGATCAACAAAGTTTGACAACCAGTTAAGTAGGTTTAATTTGTGTAAGATAATTTGACGTGCTTCTGCGATCGCATCTTTGGCAGCATACCAAGCATCAGGTGTAGCTGTGACTTCTTTGATGTAGGCAATGCCTTTTTCATCTAAACTGGGCAACCGCAAAAAACTACCTGGCGGCAATAATTTATCAGCAGCCGGGCCACCATAGTAAATTGGCAAACACCAAGCAAGCAAACTATCCCAAAGTTTCTCACTCACATACCAATTATTATCAGCATAATTTTCAATTGCCAGATTGTAATAGTATGGTGCCATGCCATACCATTTGTTACCTAGTTCTCCCGACTTATTAGCCCATCCTGGTAAGTTACGCCCATACAAATCAAACTTAATGCCACTAGATTGTAGAGACTGCAAAAAGTCTAAACGCTGGCGATGATTAACTGTACGGCTAATTCCTGAAGTAATCCAACTACACGGTGCAACCTTTTGGGGCGGTGGCATTTCATTTAAATCTTGAAATGAATTTGAGTGATACCAAATAGCAGGCATATAGTCAGGGATGGGAGCAAAATCATCGGGCCCAGAAATGTAGCCAGAATATTTCTGGGCGTGTTGGTAATTATGATTAGTGATTTCGACAATTTCATCTAAAGGCGGTTCCCTTAGTAAATAAATAATCCGCTCTTTACTCACACCGCGCAGTAGAGAATCAACATTGACTACTGGTTTTTGCTGCTTTTTGCGAAAATTATCTAACCAAGATTTGTGTGGCGATGCTTGGGGAAAATCAAATTGATACATCAGCAGAAAATCTGGTTTTTCTGCTAGTGCCTGCATTTGCATATTGCCCCAAACTCCAAATTGATTCGGGGTTTGTTGCCATAGCCAATCGGCTCTAGTTTCTAAACCTCGATAGCTGCTAATCATACCTACAGTTTTCATAGTCATTTTAGTTATTAGTTATTTTTATTACACAATCATTTGAGGCAGTAGAGATTCATCAACATAACTAAGGATTTTTGCCGCTCGATTTTCCCAAGAAAACTGCTTGACAAACTCGATGCTATCTGGATAACCCTCTACTTTTCTGGGATGAGTTTCTAAAATCCGCTTTAGACTTTCGGCAAATTTGCTGGGGTTATCTGGTTCACACCAAGCTGCGATCGCTTGAGTATCTTGAAACTCAACTAATGATGGAATTTCCGTAGAGACAATGGGAGTTCCAGATGCGAAGTAGTCAAACAGCTTTAAGGGAGATGTGAAAGTTGCCGCTTTTCCCGAACAATGAGGATGAGCTAAAACATTGGCTGCTTGTAGCAAAGATGCTAACTCATTATGCAAGACATAGCCCAAAAATTTAATATTATGAATCTGTTTTTCTTTGACTAATTGTTGATAATATTCAACTTCTGTGGGCTTACCACCAGCACAGGCAAATTGCACATTAGGCATTTCTTTAGCTACATCAATTAGTACATCAATACCTTTAAATAGCTGTAGTGCCCCCGCATAAACTACCAATTGTTGGCTTTCATCTCGCAATAGTTTTTGACGCCATTCTGCTGCTTTTTCCGGTTGTCTCTCCATAAATAAGCGATTAAACCCATTATGTAACTTAATCACTTTTTCTGGTGGCATCCCATTTTTAATCATGCTTTCGCGGACAGTTTCTACAACGCTGACAGCAATTTGTAACAGAGGATTGTTGACAATTTCTGGTTCAAATGGCTTGTCTTCATGGTGGTGATGTTCGTAAATTGCAGGAACGCCATTTCTGATGGCAGCTTTTACAAAATTCCAGTTGCGACTGTGGACAAGTTTAATAGTTGGAAGTATATGAAATGGTAAATAATATTTGCTGGCAATGGTGTTAGAGTCAGTAAATTTGCTCCGAAAACGGTCAATCGGCCAAGGCATGGGTAAGGGAGCAACTTTTAACTTGTCATGGAGGTTGTAATATTTAACAAGTTCTGTTGGTGTTTGTCTCGGTTGAAAAGGACGAGCTAAATTAGCTAAATTAAAGGCTTTTGCTCCTTTGTCAGGATATACCAAAACTGTTGAGTATCCCAAATTGGCGGCGGCATTTGCTGCATTTGTAGACTGTACTAAGTGAGCCTCTGGCTGTGGCAACTCTTCACCAATAAAAAAAATGTAGTGTTTTTTTACAGCAGTATTTTTCATAAATTTTAGATATTAATACTATTTTCAAACTTTTCTAAATTATCTAGTAGGCTTATCGAATATTCATAACTTTCACTAATTAATTCATTTTGTTCTTCTGTGCTAGATATCAAATTATCAGTTAGAGAACGGAGAGAGCTAAGGATGAGGTTAAGAGAAGTTCGGAACTCAATAGAGATATGATTAAATGCTTCATAATAGGTACTTATAATATCTTGATTTTGCTCAGAGATTAAGATTAATTGTCCTTTTTTTTGCAAGTTAATAACATCGTCAAAAACATCAATGGTGTTGAGAATTCTCCAAGCTGATTTGTAAGAGTCTTCAATTAATTCTTGCCGTTCTTGAGAATTGTCTACCAAATCATCAAGTAATAAGCGCAGTAACCCAATCATCGAGTTCATCTGCGTCCGAATTTCATGAGAGATGCGAAGCCAGCTTTGATTGTGTTTAACAGCTTCCGGATATTCAGCAAATTTTTTGGAGTTTAGGCGCATTGCCTTGATAATTTTTGTCTGAATCAAGTTTTTACTAGGGCGATCGCTAAATTGCATTGAATAAAGGCGTGAATAGTAAGCACCCTTTTTTAAAAGTTCTTCATGGGTTCCTACCTCTACCACCTGTCCTTGATCTAAAACGGCAATTTGATCGGCTTTTTGGACTGTAGAAAGGCGGTGAGCAATTACAAGGGTGGTGCGATCGCGACTCAAATCATCAAGTGCAGCTTGTACTAAACGTTCGGAAACGGTATCTAAAGCGCTGGTGGCTTCATCTAAAATCAGAATTTCGGGATTTTGGACGAGGGCGCGGGCGATCGCTAATCTTTGCCTTTGTCCACCAGATAACATGACACCGCGATCGCCAATTAGGGTGTCAAATCCTTGAGGCAATTTACTAATAAACTCATAAGCATTTGCCCGCTTGGCTGCTGTAATAATTTCATCCTCAGTAGCCTCTGCTCGCCCGTATGCGATGTTATTCAGTACTGAGTCATTGAAAAGAAAGGTATCTTGACTAACGATTCCCATCCGCTTTCGCAGGGATACAAGATCAAACTCCCGCAAATCGGTGCCGTCAATGGTAATACTGCCAGCGATCGGGTCATAAAATCTGGGTAAAAGGTCTGCCAAAGTGGATTTACCAGCACCAGAACCACCTACTAATGCTAAGGTCGTGCCACGTGGTAAATATAAACTCACATCTTTGAGTACCAACTTTTCATGACCAGGGTAGGCAAAGCAAAGAGAATTAAAAGACACTCCCTCTTCTAATTTTGTATAGGGAAGCTTACCTTTGGCCATGAACGGCTTATCGTGCAGGCTTAAAAACTCATTGGTCACATCCACGCTGGCTGCGGTACTGGCAAAGTTGCTGCGAATAGTATTTAACTGAGAAATTAATGGCAGCACTCGCAGCAGCACTAATAAATATGTCAGGAGTACAGTGGAAAGAGAAGAAACCTGGTCAGCAAAAAAGGTTTTGCTCAAAATTACAATCAGCAGTAAAGCTGTAATACCCATCACCTCACTCAGAGGTGTAATCGCTTCCGAATTAACCTGAGATTGGAAATCTGCTAACTCGCGATCGCGAATTAATTTTTTAATCCGTCGATATTCTTTTTCTTCATTTCCCGTCGCCTTTACTAGCCGAATTCCGTTCAGAGTTTCCAGTACAGAAATGGAGTATGCTTTAGACATCTCACTAAGCTGCTTCCCAAAATTTCTAGACCGGGAAATAGCATACTGATTTACTAAAGTCACCAATGACAGCAAAAGCGTAGCAGCAATTGTCAACTGCCAAGAAATTGACAGCAATAAACCAACAAAAACTAGAATTGTGATTCCCAATATAACTATCCTGACTGTACTGCCGATAGCGCTTGCAGCCCGACCAATTTCTCCACCAAGACGGTTGATTAAATCACCAACTTTCGTTTTTGCGTAATAATCTATATCGATTTCTAATAATAGTCTTAACCCGGTTTCGCGCATATCTGATGTCAGCTTTCGGGTTAAAGAACTAGATGATAAAGCGCTGGCATAAGTCGCTAAATTCTTTAAAATAATGGTAAATATAATTGCCCCAGCCATTACTCCTATCCGGTAAGGTTCTGGAGTATTATCAAAGGGAGATATCATCGTTTTGAGAATGGGAGGGGCCGTGCTTAAATCTACTTCTTGCCCCACAATTTTTAAAACCACTGGCACAATTAAAGCTGTGCTAATCCCATTAAATAAAGCTCCAGAAAATCCTAACAATATTGTCAGCAGAATCAAACCTGGATAGGGTTTAGCGAATCTTAGTAGTAGTTTTCTGGTAGACATTGGATATTTTTATGCCACTTTCACTTATTAATATTATTCACAAAATAATTGCCAACTAAAGCTAATCATTAAATAAATATGGGACAGGGTACTGGGTACTGGGAAAGAAAATATGATTAAGATTTGGTTGGGTTCCCAATCCCCAATCCCAAATCAAGATTCACAGCCTAGCAATTACTGACTTGAGTGTAGAAGCCATAGCCTCTATGCTATAGTGTTCCACACATCTTTTTCTAGCCTTGATACCTTGCTGATTTGCCGACTCTAAATTCTGAAAAATCAATTGAATTTGTTCAGCAATCTGTTCAGGACAAGCAGGCTCTACTAAATAACCAGTATCACCTAAAATTTTAGGAATATCTCCAACTCGCGTTGATAATACAGGTTTAGCCATTGCCATTCCATCTGTCAACTTCAGGGGAAATTGAGCACGAGTTTCTGGGGTGTCTCGCTGGGGAACGACTACAATATGAGCCGCTGCTACTAAATCAGGCATAACATCAGCTGGATACTTTGGTAATTTGATAATCCAGCGTCCCCACTTTTGTTGGAGTTGCTGATCATAATCATCATAAGGACTACCACCTACAATCACTAGTCTTAAGTCTGGCTGATTAATTTTATCGAGTGCTATAAGCACATCTTCTAGACCTTTATAAGGTCTTGGCGCACCAGGAAACATTAAAATACGATATTCAGATAAACCATAACGATTTCTGCTGGACTCAGCATCATATCGAGCGGGATCAAATAAAGAAGTATCCTTACCATTAGGAACAAATGTACCGCCAAAGCGCTGCTGCAAAAATTTAGTATGCACCGTCACAGCATCAGCGCTACTTACTAAACCTTCCATCCATTTGACGTACAAAGGATGATAAGGATTCCTGAGTGCGCCGTCTGGTTTCAACAATTCCCTAGCTAATTGTTTAGGTGTGGGACGATAATGCCAGTCATCGCCACCATACCAACTGAGTTCCCAATCATCTATGTCTAAAATTAATGGTTTTCGGCTAAATATTTTATTTAGTAGGGCAACTCCAAAACTCGCTATCTGTGGTTTTATAGCATAAATTATATCTCCATCAATTTTTGAGATAAATTTGCTGACTTCTCCAAAAAAATCTGGGAAATTTTTGCCCGGTAAACTATAAACTTTTAATTCTGATGGTAAATTTCGATATAAGTTATTTCCAAACAAAAACCCCATAATTTCAACTTCATATTCTAAATTTCTTAGGGCTGTTGCTATCAAGTATGCACGCAAAATAGCTGCACTTGATAAATCTGAAACCAATAGCGATATCTTGGAAAACTTTTTCACTATTTTTATACTTATTTTTATTTAGTGCGCCAAGGATTTGTAACTTGATTCGGTAAAAATACTTTAGCGAATCTGTCAAAAATCCGTGTATATAAGGAACGACTAATATTTTTAGCATATTGAGGTCGATAAGGATAGGTGCAGTGTAGAACTTTAATTTGATCCTGAATATTATAAGCATCCTGCCACTTACTGAGATAATTATAGGTGGGTGGTAGAATTTTCATGTGAGGTTGTACAGATGCGATCGCAGATGCAAAAGCCCCTTGATCTTTTAAAAGTAATTTATCTTGGTTGTTTTTGACAATCTCAAAATAACGTTGAAATTCGTCAAAAAATACCTTAATTACTTCTGTTTTTCTAAAAGCTATCAAACCGCTATTATATTGCACACTATCCGCTTCCAAAGGAAACCCGACAGATTGCAGAATTGGCAAAACATTTGGCAAAATATCTTCTTGCTTTCCGCGCAACAAATTTGTAGCTTTAAGAATAGAAGGTTGCACATCTTCAGTTAATAGCAAATCATATTCATCTAAATAGCTAAATACGTCGTTGATATCGGAAAGTAAACAAATATCTGAATCTAGATAAATCGTTTTGTCAAACTCAGAGGCCGCATATAGAGCCAGTTTTGCTTGCCTTGATGCTAAAACAGTATTTTCATTTGCCGGAGCCGGCTTTAAAATTACATTTTTAAAGGCCTTCAAAAAAGGATAGAGTCCTGTGGGAACTTGATCAATTAGAATAATGATTGGCTCTTGATGGAACTTTCTAATTGCTGCCAAAAAATGAATACAATCTTGAAAAGGGTAAAGTCCAGTTAAAATTGTAATAAATCCTCTAGTTTCTGTTGGCATAAATCAAATTAACAATTGTTGTTTAGTTTGGAAATTAGATATGTATTTATTCTTAGAAAATCTTACTCTAGTTTTAGTTATAGCCAAATCTCATAGAGTAGAGATAAGCAAAATATAAACCTGGAAATTTATTATTTTTAAGCAAAAAACAATAAAATAAATCTAACTTTATATTTGTAGCTATTCCAGAGAAATTTTACTGATAATTTCATCTGAAGTTGACTTTATTTAAGTAAAATTACCGTCTAAGCACGGTTGTATAATATCATAGTGAATATTGCATATAGCTATAATAAACAAAGTATAAATACTTGATATAGTTTGTAGAAGTAGCACTATTATTCGCTGGAATGTTGTATTGCTACTCAAGACCAAATATTTATGTTGTAAGGGAGGCAGAGATAATGCAGGTAATCCGTCTGGAAGCACTCTCAGACAACTACATATTCTTGTTACACGACTACAAACAAAATATTGCCGCTGTTGTCGATCCAGCGGAGGCTCAACCAGTTTTAAAGAAACTGGCAGAATTAAAAGCTGAGTTAGTAGCAATTTTCAACACGCACCACCATAACGATCATGTGGGTGGTAATAAGCAATTAATGGAACAATTCCCCCAACTGATAGTTTATGGAGGAGCCGAGGATCGTGGTAGGATTCCGGGGCAGCAGGTGTTTTTGCAACAAGGCGATCGCGTCCAGTTTGCAGACCGGATAGCTGAAGTTATCTTCGTCCCTGGACATACCCGCGCTCACATTGCTTACTACTTTTCCCCAGAAAAAGCTGGTGAAACAGGGGAATTATTTTGCGGCGATACCTTATTTTCTGGCGGTTGCGGTCGCTTGTTTGAAGGAACACCGACCCAAATGGTAGACTCCTTGAGCAAACTACGCTCTCTGCCAGATGATACACGCGTCTGGTGTGCCCACGAATACACCTTAAAAAATCTGCAATTTGCCCTAACTGTGGATGGTGACAACGCCGACTTACAAAGGCGCTTTGATGAAGTAAAAGCTTACCGTAGTCGAGGAGAAGCTACTATTCCCTCTTTGCTGGGAGTAGAGAAGCGAAGCAATCCTTTTTTACGTTGGGATCAGCCATCATTACAATCAACCGTTAAGAGTAGCGATGGGGTGCAAACCTTTGCGCGGATACGGGAAATGAAAAATAACTTTTAGGCATTTGGCATTGGGGATTGGGCGTTGAGGATTGGGCATTTCCCAATCTCCATCAATTTTCTTGGGCTAATAGTTGCGATCGCACCCTTCATTTCGCTACGATCTGTAAGCTTTAGGGTGTAGGCAAAGAAGCTTGGAATACAGCAGTGACATTGTGAGCTATCAAGCCTTACCCAAATTAATCAGATTTTACAGGAAAAACGATGGCGAAACGCGTACAGTTAGTTTTAAATCAGGATATCAGCAAGCTGGGGAAATCTGGCGACTTAGTGGAAGTAGCTCCTGGCTACGCTCGTAATTATCTGATTCCCCAAAAATTGGCAACCAATGCCACTCCTGGTATTCTCAAGCAAGTAGAACGCCGTCGTGAGCAAGAGCGTCAACGGCAATTAGAACTCAGACAACAAGCTCTTGAGCAAAAAGAATCTTTAGAAAAAGTTGGCAGCTTGACAATTGCCAAGCCAGTTGGTGAAAACGAAGCAATTTTCGGTACTATCACCACCCAAGATGTTGTAGATGCAATTAAGGCAGCTACCGGTCAAGAAGTCGATCGGCGTGGCATTACCATTCCCGATATTAACCACCTTGGTACTTATCAAGCCGAAATCAAACTGCATTCTGAAGTAGCGGCACAAGTCGATATTCAAGTCGTCGCTAGTTAACTCAAGAGGGGAACGCAGGGATGAGGAAGCAAGGGAAGTAAAAGTAAATAACCTTTAACTCTTGTACAGACGCGATTAATCGCGTCTCTAGCAAACAGACGCGATTAGTCGCGTCTCTAGCAAAATCTCAAAACTAAAATCGTTTATGGCTGAAGAACTGAGTTTTAAAGGCGATGGTAGCGATGCCTACGGCGGTAAACTACGCCTCCCCCCCCAAAATATTGAGGCGGAAGAAGCGATTTTGGGGGGGATTTTGCTAGATCCAGAAGCGATTAGTCGAGTTAGCGATCGCCTCCTTCCCGAAGCTTTTTACATTAGCGCCCACAAAGACATTTATCAAGCAGCTGTGAGGCTGCACGCTCAAGGTAAACCCACAGATTTACTCTCAGTCACAAGTTGGCTGACTGACCATGAAATTCTTGCCCGCATTGGTGGCAGAAATAAATTAGCAACTCTGGTAGACCGCACAGTGTCAGCCGTTAACATCGACGCCTTAGCAGGGTTGGTGATGGAAAAATACCTGCGGCGACAGTTAATTAAAGCTGGCAATGAAATTGTACATTTGGGTTACGAGACAGAAACCGAGTTACCAACTGTTTTAGATCAGGCAGAACAGAAAGTATTCGGCGTTACTCAAGAACGTCCCCAATCGGGTTTAGTTCATATTTCTGATACTCTAATTAATAATTTCCAGGATATTGAAGATAGAAATCAAGGTATTGCCTTACCTGGGATTCCCTGCGGATTTTACGATTTAGATGCCATGACCAGCGGCTTTCAACGTTCTGATTTGATTATTGTCGCTGGCAGGCCATCAATGGGTAAATGCCTTAGCTATGATTCAGAAATAGTTTTGGCAGATGGAACAATTACCACAATTGAAGAATTATATAAACAACGTCATGGCTCATTATTAACGCTAAACAACGACTGGAAATTTACCTTTACTCAACCCTGTGCATTTGTAGATGATGGCATCAAACCAGTTTTTCGCGTAACAACTCGCTTAGGTAGGTCTATTGAAACTACAATCACTCACCCATATTTGACTATTAAAGGCTGGCAAAAATTAGAAAAGCTGACAGTTGGTGATAAGATTGCTGTTCCGCGAAAAATAAATGTATTTGGTACAGAAACCATCCGTGAGTGCGAAGTAAAGTTATTAGCATACTTAATTGGCGATGGTGGCTTAACTAACTGCACTCCACGATTTACAAATAGTAATCCGTTATTGCAAGCAGAGTTTTCTCAAGCAGTTGCGGATTTTGTTGGTTTAAAAATTCGGTGGGAAAATTCTCAAGGTACACGCACACCAACACTTTGTGTACGTGGGGATTTGGAATTTATTGCTATTCAAAGACAGATTTTTGCCGAAAGTTTTAAACTAGCGATGCAATCACAGTCATTGACAGGAAAAGAAATAAGTCAGTTAGTTGGAGTCAGTCCCACTTTACTTTGCGCTTGGAAGCAAGGAGAGTGTGTACCAAATTTAGAAACTTTTGAGCTATTGTCTGAAGTTTTACAATTAGAGTCAGAAGAGTTTGTATCTCATGGATTTGCCTGCATGAGCAAATCTCGGAAGAATTCGCTAACACTTTGGTTAGAAAAATTAGGTTTGTGGGGCAAAGATGCTCATTCTAAAACTATCCCAAATATCATTTTTAAATTAGAGCGATCGCAAATAGCCTTATTTCTTAATCGTCTCTTTGCTACTGATGGATGGGCTGCACTACTTACTAGCGGTCAATCACAGTTAGGCTATGCAACAGTCAGCGAAAAACTAGCAAGACAAATTCAACATCTTTTATTAAGATTTGGCATTATTGCATCTCTCAAAAAACGGTCTGTTAAGTATAAAAACACCCGCAGACCAGCATGGCAATTAGATATTACCGATGCCTTATCTATCAAAACCTTTATCGCAGAAATAGGTATCTTCAGTAAAGAAGAAGCAATAGAAAAAGTTGCAGTAGCAATATCTCAAAAAAGATATCAAACTAATCGTGACTTGATACCTGTAGAGATTTGGGAACAAATAGCAGCAGCAAAAGGTAATGAAACTTGGAGTAGTTTAGCCAGACGGTCTGGTATTCAAGGCTATACAAATATGCATGTTGGTAAACGTGCTTTAAGGCGGGAAAGACTTTGGATACTAGCCACAGCTTTAGATAATTTACCACTTCAACAGTTAGCAACTAGTGATATTTATTGGGATGAAATAGTTGCAATTGAGCCGATGGGGAACAAGCAAGTTTATGACTTAACAATTCCAGAAACACACAATTTTGTTGCCAATGATATTTGTGTTCACAATACAGCATTTTGCTTAAACCTTGCTCACAATATCGCTGCTTCTTATAAATTACCAGTTGCCGTTTTCAGCTTGGAAATGTCAAAAGAGCAATTGACGCAACGGCTATTAGCTAGCGAAGCACAAATTGAAAGTAGTTATCTGCGAACTGGCCGCCTCAGTCAAACACAATGGGAACCTTTAAGCCGTGCTATTGGTATCCTTTCAGAGATGCCAATTTATATTGATGATACGCCGAATATTACAGTTACACAAATGCGTAGTCAGGCAAGAAGATTACAAGCAGAAGTTGGAACTGAATTAGGATTAATTGTAATAGATTATCTGCAATTGATGGAAGGAGCAGGCGATAATCGAGTTCAAGAATTATCAAAAATTACTCGTCAACTCAAAGGTTTAGCGCGGGAATTATCTGTACCAGTTATTGCTTTGTCTCAGTTGAGTCGAGGGGTTGAAGCACGCACAAACAAGCGCCCAATGTTGTCAGATTTGAGAGAATCAGGTTCGATCGAACAGGACGCGGATTTAGTAATAATGTTATACCGTGATGAATATTACTCTCCCGATACTCCCGATCGCGGCATTGCAGAAGTAATTATAGCTAAACACCGCAACGGGCCTACGGGTACTGCAAAACTTTTGTTCAATCCACAGTTTACAAAGTTTCAAAATTTAAAAATTTGAATTGGGCATTGGGCATTGGGAATGGGAGAGATGAGGGAGATAGTAGAGACAAGGTGAGGAAGAGACGCAGCGAGGCAAATAAACGATCAAATACTATCTCTGTGTCCCCGTGTCCTCTTCCTCATTCCCCATACCCAATTTTTACTTAACTCCTAGCAATTCCACGTCAAACAGCAGAGTTGCGTTGGGAGGAATCACGCCACCAGCACCACGAGCGCCATAACCTAACTCAGAGGGGATGATTAAATTGCGACGACCGCCTACTTTCATAGTGCTAAGTCCTTCATCCCAACCTTTGATTACCTGTCCAATGCCGATTTTAAAGCTGAAGGGTTGGCCGCGATCGCGTGAACTATCAAACTGAGTACCATCTTCTAAAGTGCCAACATAGTGAACTTCAACCGTTTGTCCAGGTTGAGGAGTCGCTCCAGTCCCCTCTTTTAACTCAACATACTTCAATCCAGAAGGAGTGGTTACGGCATTCGCATCAGACATAGTGTTACTCGCAATTAAGATATTGTTTTCAGTTACAGTTGTGGGCGCTGACGGTGTTTGAGTTAATTCGGCAGCAATGGCAGTATTCTGTTTACTGCCTACTTGCCCCACAATCAACAGCACAACACACACCAGCATGAACGCCACGCTGAGGAAAATTGGTTTCAAAATCAGTTCTCCTTACTTAAGTATCCTGGCAAAAAGATTACCAACAGGACACATTTAGTTTAAATCAGAAAGGGCATTTTAACGCCAAAGCTTATTTTCTAAATCGCGCACTTGCCGCTCTAAACGGTCAATTCTACCCCTTAATTCGTCCACCTCTGACTGGCGAGCCACCCCCAAATCCTGCATCATATTTCGCATTTGCCGCTGCATTTGGACATCCCAGTTTCCCTGTTCAGACTTTAACTGCTGGGCAATATCATCCATTACCGCCTTGGCTTGCTCAGGATTGAGTTTACCGTCTTTAACTAAATCATCGCTGACTTGCCGCAGTTTTTCTGCTACTAAAGACGTTGTGCCAAGACCCACCATCATTAGCTGTTGCAACCAATTGTTGTTGTCCATATTCCCTTCCTCTTACTTATTAACCAGCCAACCCTTGCTCCTGAGTTTAGGCAATCAAGCTATGCTTAAAGCGTAGTTACTCTAGCCTACATCTCTATTTTGGCAAATTAAGAAACACAGGGTTCAAAGGACGTGTTTATAGAACTTCTCAAGTTTAAGGTTGCCTCGGATTTACGGGAATATTTTATCCAGAAGGACGCACAAATTTGGACAACAGCGCTGGCTGAGTATCCAGGATTTCTCGGTAAAGAGGTTTGGATCAGCCCCAATGACTACACAGAAGTTATCCTGATCATTCGTTGGGCAACGCTGGAACAGTGGAAAGCTGTACCCCAAGCACATTTGCAGACCATTGAAGACAACTTCATTCAAGCGCTCAGAGAATCATATTCAATTGTGGACTCAGGAGAATATCAAGTACGGAAATTTCCCCATTCATAGGTGAAAGATCACTTCCAACTCGTCGAAGTGCAAAGCTGTATTGTCAAGCCGACACCTATCAAAAGGCAAAAGGCAGGAGGTAGGAGAGAAAAAGTATTAATTAAAACTGAGAACTAAATACTAATACAGTTAAGTTAAACTTTTTCTCTCTTCCCTCTCCTCTACTTACCCTGATCCTCTTTCCCCCTGCCTGCTTCACCAAAAACTTGGGTCTGTTCGCGAAGCGTCTCGTAGAGAAGCCCCGTCCTTTGAGGACGGCTTTTTATCATCGGTGAGAGGACTTTAAATGAGTAATGAGTAATGAGTAATGAGTAACGAGTAATGAGTGGATGAAAAATGGGTATTTACTCATTACTTATTACTTATTACTTACTCCAGAATCACCGACCCTTCTTTCTCGGTGAGTATGTCAACTCTTAGTGTCTTTATTTTTCAAAGTAGGGAGAAGTTAAATCTGTGCCCGCCATTTCTGAAAGGCGATCTCGTAATCCTCTGATTTACTCTGAAAAACACTCCACCAATGAAAAAATAGTCCTAAACCCCATCCTAATGCTGGGAAAATAGCCCAAAAATAACCAGGACTAGTAATTAAATTCAAGAGAATGAGGAATAAATTTACTGCTAGGAAGGAAACCAAGTGTGTCCAAAAGGCTCTGCGTCGGAAAGTATTAAATGTATGTCGCAAACGTTTCTCTTCTTGTTGAGCCAACCACTTTTGTTCAGTTGTTTCCAAAATATCAGAAGAAATACCTAACTCAGATGCCATTTCTAAAAGCTGTTCTCGTGAAAATTCACCTTCCTGTTTACGAGTGAGTGCTTTTTGAAGGATTTGTTCTACATCTTCTGAATCGTAAGTCATTTTAATTACCTTATAAGTTTGTGTGTAAATGCGCCTTTGATTTCACGAATTTATTGATCGGCTTCGTTCAATTCAGTTAGCAAATGCATCCACATTTTGCACCCAATACTTAGTGATATTCACAACCTGATTATTTTCTCACAATTGATTTAGGGCTACTGTATTTGTCAATACCTCTATAATTGCTTTGATGAGAGCGATCGCTATTACACCATTAAGCCAAACATCTGCATTATGGGGTAAAGTAGCCTGGTAGAACGATTTCAGCTAAAGATCCAACTACATATTTCTGCCTCAATCGAGTAAATATCCCTGAAATCACTCTTTTGAATTTCCGAAAATATTAAATTTAATGGAAGATTTAAGATATCAAGAGGGGTGTACGCTACCTAGTAGTCTGTCAAGTTTTATTTGATAGGTTCATAGTTTGCGATTTAGCGCAAACTACGGACAATCCGCGACAGACCAGTAGATGGGAATGCGTCAATAGAGGACTCAATCAATGGGATATGTAATTGCTACTGCAAATATGAAAGGTGGCGTTGGTAAAACCACTCTCACCGTCAATTTAGCTACTTGTTTAGCTAAAAATCATGGCAAACGGGTGCTTGTCCTTGATTTAGACAGCCAAATTAGCGCCACACTCAGCTTGATGTCGCCTTTAGATTTTGCCAAGCGTCGTAAACAAAGCAAGACATTTAGGTATCTGATAGACCAAGTTATCAATCCAGATCCACAAGCAAAACTCACAATTCAAGATATCGTCCAATCCCAAGTTTGTAATCTTCCAGGACTAGATTTATTACCGGGAGATATCGATTTATATGATGAATTCGTTGTTTCAGAAATGCTTCATAAACAAGCAACTGCTTTGGGTGAGCAGGACTTTGAAACGATTTGGAATCGCTTTGAAAGGGTCTTGATTAACAACATCTTAAAACCAGTCCGTCAAGAATATGATTTTATTCTTCTCGATTGTGCGCCGGGCTATAATCTATTGACTCGTAGCGCTTTAGCTGCTAGCGATTTCTACATACTTCCTGCTAAACCAGAACCATTATCTGTAGTAGGTATTCAACTGCTAGAAAGACGGATTGCCCAATTAAAAGACAGTCACGGACATGAAACCAAGATAGATATAAAAATGTTGGGAATTGTATTTAGTATGTCCAGCGCTAATCTTCTCACTGGCAGATACTATAAACAAGTTATGCACCGCGTTGTTGAAGATTTTGGTGTAGAAAAAATTTGTAAAGTACAAATCCCAGTTGATGTCAATGTTGCTAAGGCTGTTGATAGTTTTATGCCTGCCGTTTTAAATGCTCCCCAATCAGCAGGTTCCAAAGCTTTCTTTCAGTTAACTCAGGAGTTGTTGCAAAAACTATAGCCTATAGCCCTACGTAATCATTCATGAACAACACGATTTCCGACCTATTTAATAAGTCGGAAATCTGAACCTTTCGATTTTAATCAAGGTCTGAATAAAGATAATTTATACTGGTTTTGTGAGAAGCAAGCTACATAGGAAAAATCTCAAATCTAAAATTCTTTATTCAAGAAAAAAACTTCAGGCATAGGGTCAATCTCAAATCTCCAATTTAAAATCCCAAATTCAGTAACAACTAAGTTATTTTTTTCTAAAGTTCAGCAGTTATACGGAAGCTATAAGCAGTGAGATTCAGTTATTGAGTGAAAAGGTCAGTAAATCTCACTAAGAAAAAATGGTTAGTAACGATTCTGCACGGGCAGAGAAAAATCAGCACTTGCTAATGCGCCTACCACGGACTCTGAGTTATCTCGAAACCTGGGGCTTTGGGTTAACGGGTCATGTTGGATGGATTGGTACTGCGCCCATTATTCATGCAGCGTTAGGGCCCAAAGCTATCTTAGTTTGGTTTTTTGGCACGATCGTTTCCTTTTTGCTTAACTTGCAGGTACAAAGTCTAGGTAGACATTGGTCAGATGTCTCCGGAGGAACACCAAACTATACCACAAGGCTATTAGAGAACTTTCCTGCTTTAGGCCGTTACGTAGCATTAGGATATTTTTTTAGCTGGGCAGCAGCACCAGCACTATACGCAATTATTCTCACCAACCTAATTAAAGTCAATTTTGAACCATTAGATATTTCTTTCCCAGAAAATTTATTAAAAGTTTTATTTACAGCTATTCCTTTTATTTTGGCATTCAGTGGCACGCGTGCTTTAGCACTCCTGCATTTATTTTTTGTATTCCCAGCAATTTTATTACTGTTATTATTTTGTATTCAAGGTGTACTATGGTTAGCCTTCTCAACTTCTAGTTTTAAATTTCTCCCAATTAGCACACATAGCCTGAGCTTTGAAGAATGGGCAAAGTGGTTTTTTCTAGGTAGCTATTCAATTTTTGCTTGTGAAACCACTTCTTCTTTTGTTGCTGATAGCCGCCACCCATATAAAACTTTAAATTTCTTAACCGTAGCGGCTTGGTTAATTCCTCCAGTCTTTTTAGGTGGTTCTTGGGTATTAATGTGTTCGGCTCCAAATCCAACAATAGGTGATGATGCGTTCTTAAATCTCGTAGAGGCTTCTAAACCTTTTTGGGGTGAATCTGCCTCCTTTCTAGTAACACTTCTAATTACTATATCTTGCCTTCTAAGTTCTGCTACAGCGGTTTCCAATTCTCCTCGGATGTTATACCAGCTTGCCTTAGACAGACAGATTTCTCCCATATTTGCATTAGTTTCGCGTCAAGGTGTCCTTGGCCCTGCTATTTTAGTTACCTTTATACTCAGTTTGCTTTGTCTCAATTTGGGAAATATATCTCAACTTGTCACAGTAGCAGGTACTTGTTATCTCATGTCTATTATGGGACTACATCTGGGATTATGGCTGTGTCGGGGACAACCACACGTGTTATGGCCTTGGTGGTCACTTGCTTTTTTCTTAGTAGAAGCAGTAGTTCTCATAGTGGGAGGTTTAGCTTGGAATTGGAGAGATTTTTTAGTAGGATTATTATTACCCATTATTCTGATAATAGGAGATGTAGCCCTACGTCGCTTAAGATTTGCACCATTACACCCCAAATGGTGGACACAGCGTTACGACACTAGAGCTATTAAAAACAACTCAGACTTTGTGGTACTACAAGTAATTGTTTTAGTATCATTAATTTGTATTACTGCTACAATCAGTTGGGTTATCCGCGATTTATTAGATAGACTTTCTACTAATCCTCAAAACTCTTTACTAGCTATTCTGTTAGTGACACTATCTTTTACAGGGGTAGCGATCGCTTGCTGGACAACTTTACCACAAATTATTGCTATTGATGAGGCACGCAAACAAGCAAGAAACTTATTTATCACTACTCTCGATACTGTTCCAGATACGGTTTTAGTATTAGATGAAAAAGGTATAATTTGTCAAACCAATGCTGCTGCTGAAGAATTATTTGAAACAAGCATTCAACAGTTGCTTGGGAAAAACTTGAATCAACTCCTAATGTGCTATCGCGGTACACCGGAACAATGGTCTATTAGAAGTGAGCAAAGTTTAAGAATAAACCAAGGTTTACGAATTGTTGAATCGACTATTTCACAGCCATTTAATTCCCAGCTACGGGAATATATTGTAATTGTCCGTGATATCACTAAGCGGAAGCTAGCAGAGGAAGAATTAGTTCAGTACCGTTATCAGCTTGAGCAGTTGGTGCTAGAGCGCACCATTGAACTTATTAGAGTTAATCAACAACTTCAACAAGACATTATCAAGCGTCAAGAAGCACAAGAGCAATTACTACACAATAGTCTTCATGATGGACTAACTGGATTGCCTAACCAAAGATTATTTATGGAGCGGGTGCAGCAGGCAATAGAACATAGTAAACAGCAAAATAATTATTTATTTGCTGTCCTCTTCTTAGACCTAGACCGCTTTAAAGTTGTTAATGACAGCCTTGGACATCTACAAGGAAATCAACTTTTGATTGCAATTTCTCACCGACTAAAGTCAGTTCTACGAGTTGGAGATATAGTTGCCCGTTTTGGTGGAGACGAGTTCACAATATTACTTGAGGAAATTGAAGATATCAGCACCGCTATACATGTAGCCGAGCGAATTAAAAAGGTGCTAGCTTCGCCATTTCAATTAAACGAGCATCGGGTGTTTACTAATGTTAGTATTGGCATCGCTTTAAGTAAAAGAGATTATGAGCAAGCAGCACAGATTTTACGCGATGCCGATGTAGCAATGTATTGTGCCAAAGCACTTGGTAAAGCGCGTTATGAGGTTTTTGACCCAAAGATGCACGAGGGTGCAGCTTTGCTCTTGGAGTTAGAAACTGCTTTACGTCATGCGCTGCTCAAGCAAGAAGATTTTCGTCTTGACTACCAGCCAATTGTTTCACTGACAACTGGCAAAGTTATTGGATTTGAAGCACTGATACGTTGGTATCATCCAGAGCGAGGACTTATTTCCCCGCAAGATTTTATTCCCCTGGCTGAGGAAACGGGAATGATTGTTAGTATCGGGGAATGGGTGCTTTATGAAGCCTGTCACCAAATGCACAGATGGCATCAACAATTTCCTACGTCACTACCTTTGACAATTAGCGTCAATTTTTCTGGTAAACAAATCACGCAACCCGATGTATTTAAACAGGTTAAACATATTTTGCAGCAAACTGGACTGGAGCCATGCTGTTTGAAATTGGAGATTACTGAAACTTTGTTGATGGATAATTTTGAATTAGCTACCACTGTGCTTTCCCAGCTAACAGCGCTGAATGTCGAGACGCACATGGATGACTTTGGTACTGGCTATTCATCCTTGAGTTATCTGCACCGCCTACCAATCAAAACCATTAAGATTGACCGCTCTTTTGTCACGAGTATAGGTAGTCGAGGAGAAAATTTAGAAATTATTCGAGCGATTGTGACATTAGCCCATAATTTAAATATGTCTGTAACAGCAGAAGGAATAGAAACTGTAGAGCAATTAGCACAATTGAAGGCTTTACAATGTGATTATGGACAAGGGTATTTTTTCTTACCACCGATGGAACGTGCAGAAGTAGAAAGACTACTTGCAGCTAACTTATGCTCCAAAAACTTTTTAAAGAGATAAAATCTTGGGATTAAAATCTGTTTAGAGAAACATCTTGTAAAGTTGGGTGAGCAATCTCACTTGATAATTTATATTAGTGTAGTACTGACTGTAGCTGAAAATCTTCTGCATTATTAACTAACCCTTCTTCTAATAAGAGTTCGTTCACAAAAGTATCAATTTTCTTTCTATCGATATTCTGCATGACTACAATGTGTACCCAATCTTCAAAAATTGCTAACTGCCACTTTTTAATTAACCTTTGGGAAGGTTTTTGAAAGACTACGGTATTGGAAAAATTATTGAGCATACATGGATATTCTCTGATTTGGAGTTGTTGGAAAAGATATTGAGCATTATCAATACAGGTCTTTGCTTCTCTGGCTAATCCATCATAACCCCTTGTTTGCGTTGCATACCAGAGAATCAGAGGGGTATGACCGTTTCTAGAACCCAGAATTGTTGTATCTGTTGAACCAATATATTCAATTGCGGTTTCAACTTTTTCTACCCATTTCTTTTTAGTTAAAACTACACCGCAAGGTAAGGGAGAACCAATGAATTTAGCAGAAATAGCTACACTATCTATGGGTTTTTGAAAGTTAATTTGCGGAGCGCCATCTAGAAAGGGTAATATTAATCCTGAAAGTGCGGCATCACAATGAATGTAGTAATCTTTAATCTGATTACGCTCTAAAATTTCTAGAACTTTGTCTAAGTTATCAATCGCACCTTTGACAGTAGTGCCAATATTTAAATTGATGATCGCTGGATAACTACGATTGTCACTAATTGATTTTTCAAAATGTTCATAATTCATCTCTCCATTAATTTGTGAATTAACAACATTATGTTGAATGCGGAATAATTTGGCTGCTTTGGGTATGGAGTAATGAGAGTCTTCTGAAGAGTAAAGAATTCCATTAGGGTAGATTTCTCTTGCTAAAAACATTCCATATAAATTACCTTCAGTCCCGCCAGCAGTAATATAACCCCAAAATTGATTTTCTGGAATCTTATAGAGGTGAGCAAAAAAAGATAATACTTCTTGCTCAAATTTACGAGAATGAAGACCAAAATCTGGCTCAATATATGGATCTCCAGCATTATTTAACAGAAAATTAAAAAATTTTGCGATCGCACTGTAGTCACAAGTTAAATTATATGGATAACCTGCATGAAACTGCGATCGCTGTTCTATTTGCAGCAGAAAATCTGCCAACTCTTTAGCAACTTTATCTGACATATCTTTGAATCTCTTGAATTTTAAGTTAAGGGATGTTTTGGTCTAAATTACACGTATCACTCAGTACCTTGAGATTTTCTTAAGAGTACAGACATTTCGTTTTTTCTTTGATAAGAATACTGCGAGAATACATGGCTATCTTCAGTAAAAATACCCAATTTTTTTGTTGACTAGTCTATTGCCCTTAAAAATATAGCACTAGTATTTGATTAAGTAGTCATTGGTCATTGGTGCATACCCCGTCCCTTGTGGGCGGAAAATCGAACTAATTTAAACCGCGTTCAAAAGTAGGCGTCGTATATCAAGGACTAATAGCTAAGTAGTAAGACAAAATTAATTACACAATTTTTGACCTGAAACCCTTATCCAGCCTAAAATCTAATGTATAAATATTTCTGTCTAATTACTTAATGACTAATGACTCTTGCGTTGCGGTTTGATGAACCTAGTTGTTTGAGGACTCACGCAATAACTATATGCACTCTGAGGCAATACCCCGTAGGTTCGCTGAAAGCGTTCTTGTAAGAGTAGCGGCTACTCTTACGAGACACTCCGCGAATGTATCTACATAAAAAACTCCATCCCACTCTTTGCGATGGAGTTTCCCGCCGCTTTCAATGAATTTCCCCTACCTGAAAATCATTCTTTTTGGCTATTGTTTGCGTAGATAATGTGTTTGTGGAATTTACCTATCAATACATGCAGCCCACCAAGCATCCTCTGAATCCCACGCCAGTTGCTTCAATAACGGGAATCTCCGTTGGTACAGACTTTTGTAGAGCAAGGAAGGAGAATAAACCTCTAAATTTTAAAAAGGATTATAGAGTAAACTAAAGTACAGACCGTTTTCTTGTAATGTTCTCTCGTTTGAGTTGACAGATACTAAAGGAATTCCCCAGTCAAGACGAAGGGTAAAGCGATCGCCTTGTGACCAACGCAACCCCAAACCAACAGCAGCTAAAGTATTAGTATCGGGATTCTCTCTACCAGAACTATTCCAGCCAACACCAAAATCCACAAAGGGGACAACCTGTAAGGTGCTATCTATCTGGGGTAAGCGCAGAATCGGTACTTGAACTTCAGCAGAAAGAAAAGTACCATTATCCGTCAGTAAGTAATCTTGACGGTAGCCGCGAATGCTATCCTGCCCACCTAAGCCAAATTGCTCTAAAGGCAAAAGTGTTCTGGATGCGAGTTGCGTATTTAAACGAAGTAAAAATAAGGTTTCAGGAGCTAAAAGGCGGGCCCACTGCGCTTGTCCTTGCCAAGCAAAAAAACGGCTATCGGGAGGATTTTGATTAATTGTGGGGTTCAATACATCTATGCCCAAACTGAATTGAGAACGCAGGGCGATGACTTCACGACTGTTACGACTCGTCCATTCTTGAAAAAATCGCAACGCAGATACCCTGGTACGTCCTTGTTCATCAGCACCTAAACCGGGGAAAGGTAGTCGCTCTCCTTCAATATAAGAAGCTTCACTTTCCCGTCGCGAGGCTGTCAACCCAAGGGCGAATTCTTGTGTAGGAGTTTGAACTATGGGCTGGCGGAATGTTAATTCGTAATAGCGAGAATCTGATTGAATATCTAAAACGTTGAAAGGAGGTTCAATGACATTGCTGGATGTGATGCCATAGTTTAAGGTGAGGGTTCCATTGCGGGGATTGAGTGGTAATGTATAGCTGGCATCAAAGGAGTTGCTACCATCGGTATTAGTGTAAGCTACACCCAGAGAATCTCCCAGTCCCAATAAGTTGGCTTCATTTAATTGTAATCGGCGGCGAAAACTGCCAACACTTGGCGATCGCCCATTATCAAGAACTATTTGGCTACTAAAGGTTTTTGCCTCGGTTACTTTAACTTCTAAGAGACTTGCACCAGTCCGTGATCCTGCGGAGAGTTCCGCAGTCACATTTTGAATCAAAGGATTAAGTTGCAAAAGTTGCAGTGCCTCTAGTAAACGCTGGCGATTGAGAGGCGGTGATGTCGCTATTGCTAGTCGGCTGCGGACATAATTCTGATTCAAGCGTCGAGTTCCAGTTATCTGGATGTCTTCTAATTTACCTTCGACCACCTGAATTTTGACAACACCGGATTGGATTGTTTGGGGTGGGATATATGCACCAGAGGTAATGTAACCATTGTTGAGGTATAACTCAGTAATTTTAGAACGTGCTTGATAAACTTCAGTCAGCGATATCGGTCGTTTGGTAAATTCAGCAGTGGCTTTAGCTAACTCTTCGGGACTGAAGACTGTACTACCAACAACTTCAAACCGTTCCACAACAATAGTTTGAGGAAAGTTGCCGGGGATTGGTTCTTCAGGTGTGGGAGTTGGGACAGAGGGCGGAAATAATTCTGCTGGTGGGGGAAGTGGCTGTGGCAGTTCAGGTGAGGGAGTTGGCAAAGGTGCGGGTGGTTGGACATCCTGCGGTGGTGGGAATTGTTGTGACAGGATGAAATTACTAGTTGGTAATTGTGTAGTATCAACAGCCTGAGCTTGCAGTGGACTAGAAGATATGTTGCTGAGAAATACCAGCATACTCAGCGGTAAGCAGGACACTATAAGATTCTGAGGATATTTATCAATCATCGCACTGGACTATTTTTTGTCAGAAACTATGGGATTATACGGGGACTGCCTCAGATGTGAATCTTACTTCATCTTCTGTCGCTAAAGTTGATATCTTGGGTAAATCTCAATTTAAAAGCGAAATTATCTGGTTATTGCAGACTTAAAAGTATTGACAATGTTCAATCTGCATCAGCAAGCAGATATAGCAGGAGGCAGGAGGCAGGAGGCAGGAGGTAAAAGTATTACTATTCCTAGCCTTGGGGTTTTCAAAATGTCCTAACCTATGTGGCTACGGCTATATGTTGAAATTATCGAGGATGTTGGAGGCAGATAGCGCAGCGTTAGCGAGTCCACGACCCAATGGAGCAAGGGTTTAAGACAAGAACTCCAAAAATTCTAGTTTTGTGGCTCTTTT
>NZ_JAWJTF010000073.1:0-2421 GCF_048836525.1 Nostoc sp. CALU 546 | reverse complement strand
CTTCTGCCTCCTGCCTTCTGCCTTCTGCCTTCTGCCTCCTGCCTCCTGCCTCCTTCAATCCATATCTCTCTGCTTAAACATTCCCATCAATTTACGTTTACGAGCGTGGGTTTGCATCAAATTGTCCCGATAGCTTAACCAGTCAGCTTTCTTCCCAGATTTTAAGTAGGCATTACGTGCTTTTTTCAACCATTCAACCGCGTAATAGTAGTATTCGGCTTTACCTGCATCCATAATCTTTTCGGCACGGCGACGAGCATTAGCAATCACCCAACCAGGATTGTGAGAGATAGCAGCATCCATAACTCGGTGAATCAACTCTGAATCATAAGAACTGAGTTCACTAGCGATCGCAATTGCATCGTCAATTAGCCCTTCATGCAAGAATATATCCACCTTGGCCGATTCTGTTCCCCAACTGCTATCAGTACGGATAATTCTCAGCAAGTCTGTTTTGACGCTTTCCCAGTTTTCCCCAGCCAATTCTGCCATCTTTTGGTAGTCAACAAAAGAGGGCTTGACTTGAAAAGCCGCCTTGATTGCTAATAAAGCAGCTTCACTATTACCTAACTCCAGAGCTAAATCACTTGTCCAAATCCCCAATTCGTACTGAGAATTACCTGGTAAATTTAATCCACTCTGGGCTATATCTAGCGCTTGCTGTAATGCTCCCTGAACACTGAGTGTTTTCGCTAGGGCAAAAGCCTCTTCCATTGAAATCATTTGGGTTTGAGCAGCATCAATTGCTTCTTCCACCCTACCTAAACGCCCTAGCATTGTTAGATATTGCTGGGTTTGTCCTTCCGCTTCTGCTAAATACAGGTATTCTTGAGAACGTTGCTGACGTTCAAGAATTTTCAGGCGAATTAGTGCCAAATCATCAGCGTAGTCTGGCACATCTTCTTCCCAAGCTCCCCTTTCGGTGATATTACCTTGGAGAACTTCTAGTAGTGGTGGATAATCCCAACCTTGGCGTAAAGCTTCCATAACTAGACCAAAATCAACATTCCAGTCATCTTGCCAAGCTTCTAAATTTATTTGAATATCAACTTTTTCTTCTGGGGTGAGTTCGGTACTGAGAATTGCTTCACACCAAGCATGATTCAATTCCTCCACAAGTTCATCGTTTTCAGCACCGTATTCTGCAACATCATCCCAATTTTCCACACAGGTAGAGGTAATCGCTTCCAAAATAGCGATCGCATTTTCACCCTCTCCCCGTTCGCTAAAATTTACGGCAGTTTGCACTACACTCAGCAATTCCTCAGCAATTGGGTCTTCTTCATACCCCTCCTCAAAGTAGCGCACGGTATTCTTGAGAATCTGCCGTACTTGCCGCCGAAACGGAATCGGATCAATAGTACTGCGGCGCAGGGATTTTATAGTTGTTAGCTTGTCAGTAGGATTCGTCATCCAACTTACATGGCGATCAATCGCCTCAATCATTGGTGGGTATTCTCTTACCAACTCTTGCAACAGCCTTTGAGTTTGGATATAGTCCAGGCGATTTAGTAATTGTTCTAGGGTGGGGCGCTGCTCAATACTTTCTGAGTTACGGGCACAGACAAGCATCGTGGCTACAATGTGTTTGCACCACCCGTCAAAGTCGTAAGCACAGGTGCAGTTGACTGACGTTAACCCACTGCTATCGAAACTCAGATTGACATGATAAGGTCTAGCTTGAGTGCCCATAACATCTGCCTGAACCAGATGACCACGTTGGGTAATAGCATTGACAGCACCAGCCTTATAGTATGCCTCGCCCCGCTGGAAAGATTTGGCGTTGGCATGACGGCGGATAGTAAATTCACTAATTTGGGGAATAGACATCGAGCGATCGCCTGCGTAAATCTTTTGGATCAATCCTAAATCCAGCTTAGGTGTTCAGCTAACGTGCTGTAAAGAAAAAGGTGTGGGGATTGGGGATTGGAGATTGGGTATTGGGTACTGGGGATTGGGAATTGGAAAATAGTATTTTTGGCGTTGCATATTTATTTGCGGGATGATTTTGCTAGTTTTGTGGGATGGGCCGAAAAGCCACTGGTGTCTACTTTTGCCAAAAATAGCGTACTGATTGGGTGTTGTTCACCCGCCAGGGATTGTAAATCCCTGACTAATTGCTCAAGTCTACTGAAGTAGACTGAAAATTTTTGCGCTATGAAGTCCTCTTCAGAGGACTTTAGCTATGAGACAGGGATTTACAATCCCTGGCGGACGTGCGGTTTCGCGTTAAGTTGACACCAATGAGCAATGTGCTTTACCCCTACAAAAAATCTATATGTATCAAGATTTTTGTGAAATGGTATGAGATAGTTTTTTTACGAGTAATCGAGCAGACTCCTAATGAAACGTGGTTTATTACTGTTAAGACAGTCATAAACCACGTACTAAACTTGATATTACCTTTTACCTTTTAATAGA
>NZ_JAWJTF010000114.1:17947-30704 GCF_048836525.1 Nostoc sp. CALU 546 | reverse complement strand
CGATCGCTATAGTTGTGCTAGGACTTACTTTCAGCTGGGGAAAGTAGCAGAAGAATTAGGAGAACTAGAGGAAGCAAAAGCCAATTACCTACAAGATTTGGTAATTACAACTGAGTTTAATGACGAGCATGGTTTGGGTATTTCGCTACGTAATCTTGCCCGTTTTTATCAAACTACCCAGGATGAAGATTTATTGAGAGAGGTAGCGAAGATATTCGGGACAACGGTGGAGGAATTAAAGGAGGCAATAATCAATACTGAGGAGTGAGCGATCGCGTTTGAGTTTGTGGAGGTGCGATCGCTATTCATTCTATACTTGGTGTAATTTCCTGTGACCCATGTATAACAGCAAGTACATCAATTTGTTCGGGTTTGATGTAATAGATAATTCGATATGAACCTTCAATGACTTCCCGAATTTGCTCGGTTTCAAACTCTGGTACAATTCGACCAGATAGAGGGAAATTCGCAAGCTGCTGCGAACGTTTGGTTATACGGTCAATAATCCTGGTTGCATAGTGAGGTGAATTCTGGGCAATGTAAGTATAAATTGCAGATAGGTTTTCTACGGCTGTTTCTGTCCAAAAAACTTTCACTCTGGTAGTCCAAATTTTGCCCTAACTTCCTGTACGGAAATTACTTTACCAGCTTGACTCTCAGCAAGTCCAGCTTCAACAACTTGCCTAACATAAATCTCATACATGAGGTCATCCCATGTTGAGTTAGCAGGTAATTTATCAATTAGCTTTCGAGCTTCTTCTTTAATATTGAGCTTTTCCATAGAGATTGCAGATAACTTGCTTTTTTATATTGTACGCTCAACGCACGAATCGGGGAAACGCATACTTTGTAAAGCTTGCAGTAGGAATTATGTTTGGGTTTGTGGAGAAGTGCGATCGCGCTTGAGTTTGTGGAGGTGCGATCGCTCTCCCGTTATCTTAAAAGTTACAATGAGTATGGTATTTACAAAAAAGGCAGAAATGACTGCAAAAGATAAAATTCACGCTGAAATTGATAGTCTTAACGAAGAATATCTAGATGAACTATATCTTTTAATCCAAGATTTTGCCCAATCTAAACAACATCTTAAAAAACCGAGTTTCATGTCAAAATTGAAACAAATCAAGATAAATGCTCCAGAGGATTTCGCTAGCAATCTTGATTCTTATCTAGCTGGGGATGATGTCTAACGAAAAGCTGCGTTGCATCTACGCGTTTGGGGTTGTAGAGAGGTGCGATCGTTTTCTGAAAATAAATTTAACTTCAACTACTTTGTTGCTGTTCCAACCAAGTTACTAAATCATCCATCTCAGAGGATGTTTGAAAAGTCGTGATTGATGTATCAAATATTTTTTACCCCTCCCTAACCCTCCCCTTATAAAGGGGAGGGAACCGGATTTTTTCTTGTTTCCCCCCTCTTTACAAGCAGGGCTGTTTCATTCCCCAAAGAGCTTTAAAAATCAAGGATTCTAGCAATTGAAAATTAGTTATTTTGTTACCGACGTGCCGATGAAACCAACTATTTTACTGATATTTCAGTGCTTAAATGTTTATCTCTTCGTCACGCGTACTTACAATTTTCTTGCTAACCATATTGACAAATCCTGTTTGAAATGGAATGAATCAGCCCTGCTCTTTACAAGGGGGGACTAAGGGGGGTAACAACGCAATTAAAATCACAGTCAACCCTTTTCAAACAACCTCTTAGCGCAGCGGGGCGAAGCCCATTCTGACTTCTGAATTCTTCTTCAATGCATCTGTATTTTATTTCCCTGGTGGTAAAGTTCCCCCGTCACCTACATCGGTATATTTACAATAAACATTCAAGCCGATTTTAACGATGTAGAGAATAATAATAGTAGCGATCGATGGATCGAGGGGAATTGCAGCTAAAGCCATGAGGGATGTAATCGCTGCCGTAAGTAACACAGCATTTTCTGGACTTTTGGTATAATCGCTCAAACGTGCCCGAAAACCTTCATCTCCGCAAAGTTCATCCCGCAAGACATCTAATGTAGTTTGCCAGATTTTTTTTACTCCCATCGCCGATTGTCCATGTTTCTCAATCCACAGTTCCTCAAAGGAGGTTTCGAGATTACCGTTGTGACGTTCTACAGCATCAATAGCTTTATTTGCTGGTTCATATTCTTTAAGTAATTCGCGTGCTGATTTGATTTCATCTAGAGTTAATTGTGCATTCATATTGTTTTAGATTTAAAGCAACTATAGCAATCCGATTTAATTTTTGAATCACTCGTATAGATAAGGGACTGGGGATTGGGGACTGGTGACTGGGAAGAAGGAATAAAGATGTACTGAGTCTTGTTCAAAAATCAAATAGGAGTCCTATACAAAACTGCCTACTTACTTAGTCTCCCAAATAAATACCCATACCACGAGCGGTTTTAACTAAAGTACCATTCGGATCGACAGCGCTATATTGAGCGATCGCTTCGGTAATTGATACACTTAATACTTGGCGATTTTGCCATGTCACCATGCGATCGTATTTACCCTCAGCAATAAGATTAACCGCCGCTACGCCAAAGGCTGTTGCAACTAATCTATCTAGTGGTGAAGCAGTTCCACCACGTTGAATGTGTCCTAAAACTGTAACTCGCGTTTCTACACCAATGTGTTCAATAATTTTATCTGCCAAATATTCGCCAATTCCACCATATCGAGATTGACCTAAGCGATTTGTAATCGTCACATTTTCCCCATCGTGGGTACGAACCGCTTCGGAAACAATTATCAAACAATAGTTTTTGCCTTTCTCTTGGCGTTCTTTGATTTTGTGGCAAATATGCTCAATTGTGTAAGGGATTTCGGGAATTAAAATGACATTTGCTCCCCCCGCAATTCCCGCAGATATTGCTATGTGTCCTGCGTCACGCCCCATCACTTCCAAAATCATGACTCGGCTATGACTTGCAGCGGTAAAATGTAACCTATCTAATGCTTCCGTGGCAATATTGACTGCTGTATCAAACCCGATGGCGTGTTCAGTAACGCCAATATCGTTATCAATGGTTTTGGGAATACCTACTAGATTAATGCCGCCTTGTTGGGCGAGGCGACGCAGAATTGCCAAGCTACCATCACCGCCAATACCAATCAAAGCATCTAAACCTAGCTCATGATAACCTGCAATGATTTCTTCGGAGCGATCGCACAAACTTCCATCCGCCATTGGAAAAGCAAAAGGGTCGCCTTTATTGGTTGTCCCCAACATTGTGCCACCCGCAGTTAATAGCGAGTCAACTTGATCAACTTCCAGTTTTGTGAATTGTGGCGGACGCGCCATTAATCCTAAAGTAGCTTGACGGATTCCCAAAACCTCCCAGCCGTAAGTATCCACAGCACAATTTACTACAGCCCTAATCACAGCATTTAAACCAGAACAATCACCTCCACTGGTAAGAATTCCTATACGTTTGCGTTCTCCCATCTTTTTTATTGACATTTTGATTCAAAGATATTGAGTAGTCGATGAAACTTAAGCCAAAGTTACCAAAACATTAAACCTAAGCAAAAAACTTCCCTGCAAATGCCAAAGTAATTTTATGTTTATTTTGTGTCTAAAAACAAAACATAAGTTTAAAAATTTAGAACTCAGCAGCCAAAAGTTAGAAATTATCTGGATTTGGTATGATTACCGACGCAATAAGGTAAATTTAGAGTTTAATTTTTTTAACATTCTGACTACTGAATTGTGACTCCTGAATTTTACAACTAAGGTTATCTCAGCTGTAAAATGTTAAGTGTAGAGCCAGTAGTAGATTAAACCTAAGCAAAATCAATCCTCGAAAATGCTAGGGTGTTTTTATGCTTGTTTTGTGTCTAAGAAAAAACCAAGTTATCCCAGCTGTAAAATATGAGGGTGGAGCCAAAGGTGTCTAGTATTGAAAATTACAACTTCTCTTTTTCAGGAGAAGTAACAATCCCACAAGCTCCTCCTGAATTTAAGTCAGGTTTTATCGGTATTGTTGGTCGTCCAAATGTCGGTAAATCTACTTTAATGAATCAATTGGTAGGACAAAAAATTGCCATAACTTCCCCTGTAGCGCAAACTACACGTAACCGTTTGCGGGGCATTTTAACTACACCAGAGGCGCAGTTAATTTTTGTAGATACGCCAGGAATTCATAAGCCCCATCATCAGTTGGGGGAAGTGTTGGTGCAAAATGCCAAAATTGCCATTGAATCGGTAGATGTAATACTGTTTGTGGTAGATGGATCAGTGGCTTGTGGTTCAGGCGATCGCTATATTGCCGAGTTGCTCAGTCGCACCAAAACACCGGTGATTCTGGGCGTGAACAAAACCGACCAACAACCGGACGATTCTCAGTATTTAGATGATAGTTACGCCCAGATGGCCCAGTCCCATGAATGGGAAATTGTGAAATTTTCTGCCAAGACGAGTGCAGGATTACCCCAACTTCAAGAATTATTAATTGAACATTTAGAAATTGGGCCGTTATACTACCCGCCAGATTTGGTAACTGACCAGCCAGAACGCTTTATTATGGGTGAATTAATCCGAGAACAAATTTTATTATTGACTCGTGAAGAAGTACCCCATTCAGTAGCGATCGCCATTGACCTAGTAGAAGAAACTCCTAGTATTACCCGTGTACTTGCTACTATCAACGTTGAGCGCGATTCCCAAAAAGGTATACTCATTGGCAAAGGCGGAGCAATGCTCAAAGCAATTGGTAGTGAAGCTCGTGAACAAATCCAAAAGTTAATTGCTGGTAAAGTTTACCTCGAATTGTTTGTCAAAGTCCAGCCAAAATGGCGACAGTCGCGGATTAGTCTAGCAGAGTTAGGTTATCGCGTGGAAGAATAGAAATTGGGCATGGGGCATTGGGCATGGGGCATGGGGCATTGGTCAAAAAGGTAAATGACAAATGACAAATGACAAATGACAAATAATTAATAAAAATGTCTTTAGATATTCGCTATCCCTTAAATTTACCGGTCAATGCTCCGCCATTGCGCGTGTTAATTGTCGAAGATGATCCGATGATGCAACTGGGATTAGAGCAATCGTTAATGGCTCATCCTCAGATAGAGATAGTTGGACAAGCCGAAGATGGTTATTTGGGAGTTCAAGCAGCACTGCAACTCAAACCTGATTTGGTGGTTATGGATATTGGATTACCGCGATTGGATGGCATTGCAGCGACACAGCAAATTAAGGCGGCTTTGCCAGCAACTCATGTCGTGATGCTGACATCTCATCAAACGGAGACAGAAATTATTGCGGCACTATCTAGCGGTGCAGATGCGTATTGTATTAAAGGCGCAAGTGTGGAACGATTGTTAAGTGCGATCGCAGCCGCAGTTGATGGTGCAGCCTATCTCGATCCCCAAATTGCGCGGCGAGTGATTGATAATCTCAAACCGCCTACACCCACTAGCAACAACGCCAACTTATCTGGGCGCGAGTTAGAAGTGTTGAAACTCATGGTAGACGGGTTGAGTAACCCAGAGATTGCCGAAAAACTCTATCTTAGTCCCAACACCATCAAAACTCATGTCCGGGGGATTATGAATAAATTAGCAGTAGACGATCGCGTGCAAGCAGCAGTTGTAGCACTACGTTCTGGGTTAGTTTGATGTCAGAAGAAATTCAAACCTTTACTACTGAATATCTTGACAAGTGCGCTCATTTATATGTTGAAGTGTTCAATAGTGAACCTTGGAATGAGCGATGGACTTTTGAGACTGCAAGAACAAAGTTGTTTGAAATTCTGAATACACCGGGCTTTGTCGGATTTGTATTCAAACAGGATGAACTGTTAGGATTTGTGGCAGGTTATTGTAAGCAAGGGCCAATAAGTAAAAGCTTTTATCTGGAAGAAATTTGTGTCCAATCTCATAAGCAGCGTCAAGGAATGGGAACAAAGCTACTTAAAAAATTAATGGACACTCTAACTACGATGGAAGTCACTGGGGTTTATCTGTTGACTAACAAGGATGGACAAGCAGAGGCTTTTTACAGCAAGCATGGCTATCAAAGAAGCCAGCATTTGATTTTTATGGCAAAACGATTTTAAAGTAGATAGAAGTTTTGCATCAATTACGAATTGAACATAAAACAAATGCAGCAAAATACAGAAATCAACCTCAGCAAAAGTAAGATTACTGGTGCATCCAAACTTAAAAATGAATTTCTCACTTTCTGCCCTACAAGCCGTGAAGAGTGGCGGAAATGGTTAGAGACAAACCATCGCACCTGTTTCGGTGTCTGGCTCATTTACTACAAAGTAAAAAGTGGTAAGCCAAGTGTTCGATATAGCGAAGCGGTAAAAGAAGCCTTATGCTTTGGCTGGATTGATAGTAAAGTCAAATCATTAGATGAAGAACGTTACATGCAAATCTTTACACCTCGAAAGCCGAAAAGTGTGTGGTCAAAATTAAATAAACAATATATTGAAGAACTTATAGAACAAGGTTTAATTAGTACAGTTGGACTAGAAAAAATCGAAGCTGCAAAACAAGATGGATCATGGAATTCCTTAGATGCGATCGAAGCCTTAATAATTCCCTTCGATTTAAAGCAAGCCTTAGAAGCAAACACAACTGCCAAAGAGTATTTTGAAGCATTTAATAACTCATCTAAAAAGAATATCCTTTATTGGATTGACAGTGCAAAACGTCCAGAGACAAGGTTGAAGAGAATTGAACAAACCGTCAACTCAGCAGCAGCGAACAAAAACCCATTGGTACGATAAAAAAGCCGCTGAAGTTCGCCGAATGCTCAACTTTTCTTACCGTTGGCAAACCTACGAATTTCTCAAGCGTGAAAAAGCCTACTTAGGGGATGTTTTAAAAGTCATCTGGTTGGTAGCAAAACGTTTTAGATCCCCCTAAATCCCCCTTAAAAAGGGGGACTTTGAGAATTTTTTGCCCCCCTTTTTAAGGGGGGTTGGGGGGATCAACAAGTGCCTAAAATTACAGCCAACCACTTTTAAAACATCCTCTTACTTGCCTTACACTAAAGATGATCTGGAGCAAGATGTTTAAAGCATCTGCATCATTTGCGCTATACAAATTTGATAAACTTGCCCATCTGCTGCATCTTTGGCTTTAAAGTCTACACGAATTTTTAATCCCATTTACAATTAGAGGCGTACATATATATGTACGCCTCTATAACCGATTGATTTGTTGCCAAGATTTTTGAAAAATAGAAAAATAGTCTACCTCAATGCATTTTAGTTAAAAGAGTTTGAGAATTGATTAGGGTCTAAATCAGAAGGAAATAATAAAATTTCCTTGCCTTCTAAATATGCTTTTTGGTGAAGCAAAATTGCTTTTTCCAAAGAACAATATTTAATTGGAACCCATCTGTCGCTATAAAAGTAGACAGTTACTCGGCTCATTGCATACTCTTTCAACGGCAGTGGAAGAGACCAGGACGAATCCACAGTTTGAACCTTAGCTGTTGAGTCCATGCTTTGAACCTCAGTTATTAAGTATATTTACTTTCACTCATTAGGATGATTTAAAGTAACTGTCATAAGTAATAAGAATTTGTCTTTCAATTGTATCTTTAGATAAAAATTCAAATCATTAAAATAGACATTCCCAGTCATAAGCTGGGAACAAAACAATCTATCAAAGCTTTGTCTAGACTGGCTTGTAGGTTAAGTTGACACCAATGAACAGCGGTTCACCCCTACGTTTTAATTCTCTCATCTTGCCCCTTTGCCTAAAAGTCTGATTCTCAATTACAGAGTTCAAAATTAAGAATTATCCAAAACTGTACTAGTGTTGATGCACTCGTTCTAACAACCATAACGATGCGACAGTACCCACAAAGTGAGCAGCAATCCCAGTGATATCTGCCACAGCCACAAAAACATCCATCGGTCGAATAATCCTGTAAGGGTCGCTGATTGCTACTCCTGGAGTTTGGGATATAGATTTTGCCATTAGCACGAACATAGTTGAACTAGCACCTAAGAGAGTTAATAATATTCCTACTAAACCCACAATTATCCCCAAACGAAGGATTTTAGTTGTATCTGGCTTACTAGGATGCAAAGCCGGATTGTGATTTTCTAGAGCTTTGCCTATGCGAGTGTAACGAAAATCCCAATAGAGACTGAATAACAACAGTACAATTCCGCATACGGCCCAAAATATGCCAATGCTAAGACCGGCATTCTGTTGCTGAACAAAACGACGACCAGTCAAGGCAAACAACAAAGCAAAGACCGAAACTACTCCAATTGCCAATTGTGCCCACAAAGTAATCCAGCCTGTAAGGCGAATAGTATTACCAATTCCTCGTGTTTCTGGTGCTAGCGACCGCGTTTCTGATTCTATTTGCATATCAATTACCATGAAATCTAAAATCCCCCTACTGCCAAGGTTATTTCCACAATTCGCCTCATACCCCCATCCCTAGACATAATCACCTCAAAATCTTGGGGAATAAAATTTTAATGAGCATGGGGCATTGGGCATTAGGATAAGATTTGTTTTCCAGTCCCCAGTCCCCAATCCCCATAATTTAAAATCCTGCCAAACGATTTAAAGGTTTCAAACTCAGGGACGATGAAGAATTAGCAATTAAATTGACAAAATCACACTATAAAGAGTGATATTAAGCGATAGATAGCGCTTATAAAGGACTAACGGTCATGATTAAATCTTGGATGGTGATTGGGGGTGTGGCTTTCTTGGTTGCCTTAGCAGCTAATGTGATTACGCCTAGCGATCGCCAGTGGTTCAAGCGCTTACAACGACCGAGATGGCTAACTTTTGAGGGTGCGATTCCAATTATCTGGACTGTAATATTTATTTGTGGTGCTTGGTCGGCTTATATTGTCTGGGAAAAAGACCCAGGAAGCACCTCAACCTGGTTAATCATGGGTTTATATCTGCTTTTAGAGATTGTCACCATTTCCTATACGCCTGTAATGTTTAAGCTTCGCAGTCTGAAAGTTGGTACAATTCTCGGTGGCACAGGTTTGATCATTTGTGCTTTATTGATACTTGCAGTCTTAGGTTTTTCTGGTTGGGCTGCACTATTACTAGTTCCTTATTTGCTCTGGAGTCCCATTGGTACTTATACCACTTGGCAGATGGCGAGTCTCAACCCTCAAGATGCCTAAGATTCGCACCAGCGAATGATTCAACATATTCCCTAAATTGCCAAACTTGCAGTGTATGACTTGACAAAATACACAAAGCTTGAGCGCAATATGACGATTCCATCTTGGATAATAATTGGGGCTGTAACTTTTTTCATTGCCCTTGGTAGTTTCTTAATCACGCCGCGTGATGTTAAATGGTTTGTACTGTTAAGTCGCCCTCGCTGGCTAGTTTTTGAGCCTTTGATTCCCCTCATCTGGACTGTGATTTTTATTAGCGGTGCAGCTTCAGCTTATATCATCTGGCAAAAAAATCCAGGAGGCATAATTACTTGGCTACTAATGGCTTTGTACCTCTTGGTGGAAATTATCACCGTCGCCTACATACCTATAATGTTGAGGTTTCGCAGTCTCAAAGCTGGGGAAATTCTTGGGCTAATTGGTTTGATTTTAGCCGTTGTCCTGGCAATCTGCGTTTTGCCAATTTCTCTAATGGCGGTGCTGTTACTCCTTCCTTATCTAGTTTGGACTCCCATTGGTACTTACACCACCGACGAGTTAAGAGAGTTAAATCCTCAAGATGCATAACGCATCTATGCAAGACGCCCATAACGTGCAGTGACACGATTGGCTGGATTGGCTTGATTATTCAGCCAAGCCCACATTTGATCGCCAACAGAAAAATGCCACCACTCTCTGGGATTGCGTTGAAAGCCAGCTTTTAACATTACATCTTGCAATAGCTGACGGTGAGCATGATACTGTTGTGCTTCTGGGTCGTCATTATTGGCATAATAATCGGGATGCGATCGCCCTGACATTTCATCAATCGGCGAACCCATATTTACTACTTTTCCTGCATCATCTACCAGTGTTACATCCACCGCCGCACCCGTACTGTGAGGAGGCGGAGTTTTTTCATCTAAACTTGGTACAGCCCAAATTGCATAAACCGCTTCCCAAATCTCTTGGCGTTGGTTTGGTGATAATTCCACCTCAGCCAGTCCTCTATCCTGCACTGCTTGGGCGAAGCTGTAATCTACCATAAACTGCTGGACTGCGATCGGGCGATAAGCATCAAAAATTTGAATCCGCCAGTTAGGATGCAACAATTCAAGATAATTTTGCGCTTGGATTAAATTTTCAATTACGCTTTGACGGAGATAATAAGGGGAGCGATCGCCATAAGGCGCACCTAATTTTTCATAAGGATGGGGAGATTCCACCGCAAACAATTCTAAAGGAATCGCTATTAACGGTTCACCAGACTCGAAAATTGGGATTTGATGATAAGGCCTCATCTAGTCAGCTACACAGGACTTACGGATTTTAACGCAAGCATAGCATTCTGCGTAACAAGTCTCTTCTTTCTCTGTGTCCTTTGCGCTTCTGCGTGCAATACTAATTTTTCTCAATCCTGAACGGTGAACCAAAAACTTTTTTCTAAAGGGTAAACGCTAATAATCTGCTACGTATACAAAGTTATATAGCCTTTCCTAATCACATAAGGTACATCATAGTCCCCTCTCGAAGAACCTACGGTTTACACACAAGTACTTTCATTCAGAACACAAGGACTTTCATTCAGAACACAAGGACTTTTGTTCAGAACACAAGGACTTTCGTCCAGAACACAAGTACTTTCATTCAGAACACAAGTCTTTTTGAGTCTTTGAGGGAATGAAACAGCTTTCGTTTTCAAGAGGAGTTGGGGGTAGGGTTATTGTACCCTTAATGGTGCAGAAAAGTCCTGAATGCTTGATATATGGGGAATTTTACTGAGGCAAGGATGACAAAGAGGGGGAGGAAATGGGATGCTCAAGTTTCCACACAAAAAACTACCCCATGTCAGTCCCCCATCTTTATCGTCAACTGCAAGCTCAAGTAAGTCAATGGATTCATCCCCAAGACCAAAGACATCTACAAGTGTTTTGTGAGAATGTGGCCGCAATTTTACAAGCTCAGAGTGCCTGTTTGAGCCACTGGTTGCCCTATCTGAGTCATCGGGACTGCAAAGCTCGCAGCCACATGGAGCGATTAAACTATTTTGTCCATAATCCCAAAATCAACGCCGAAACCTTCTATTTCCCCCTGTTAGAGCAGTTTCTGACAGCATGGGCGGGAATGCCGATGACGCTAACACTCGATACCAGTATGTTATGGGATGAGTATTGTCTAATTGAGGTCTGTTTAGTTTGGGGAGGACGCTCGATTCCTTTGGGGCAAACAGTGTTGTCACACGGCAGTGCCACGGTCGGTTTTGAGGACTACTGCCCGGTGCTAGAAACCACTTTACGACTGCTGCCGCCGGGATGTCGGGTGACATTATTAGCAGATAGAGGGTTTGAACATGGTGCGTTGATTCGGTGGTTACAAGACCATGAATGGTCGTGGTCTATTCGTGCGAAATCTGACCTGAACATTACGCACTCCAATGGTAAAACTGCTGCGGTTGCTGATCTTCTTCCCCCAGAGGGACAAGCTTATCTTTTTCCAGAAGTCACGGTTTTACAAGACATAAAGTGCCATCTGGCAACCGCCCATTTATCCCTGGCGAGTCAGCCTTGGGCTGTCCTCTCAGATGTACCTCCCTCATTACAGACTTTTGAAATTTATGGTCAGCGATTTGGAGGGATAGAACCGCATTTTAAAGAACTTTGGAAAGATTTAACTGAAGTTGAACGTTTAGCATCGCGTTATAAGTTGGGAGAGAGTAATTTACCTATTCCTAATCTAGCAATTGTAGATAGGCTTCAGCGTCATGGGTTATTACGGAAGAATGGAGGTTTATTTAGCAGTGTTTTTGCAGAGTTTGTGAAAGGTCAAAGATAAAGCAAGAAGTCAAAGATTCAAACATTAAATATAAAAAATGTTGCTGTTTTTGCGAGAAACTTGGGAACTATTTTGGTGGGCAATGTTTTGTCCTTCAAGGCTTCAGCAACGAATGAATGAATGGTTGCCTCGAAAAGAAATAGATGGACGCAGACCAGACACAAGTTTTTATACTATTTTAGTTGTTGGAAATGTACGATTTCTTAGTCAGTATTTATTACTATTATTTATTTTTAATATCCCTCTTATTTTAAAACTGATTGAGGATAATCAATCATTGAATTGGTTACAGTTACCTTGTGTAATATTAATTGCTTATGCAACAGGAGCTTTGTTTTTACCTTTAGGATTAGTTATCCCCTCATTGTGGTTGATAGTTGTATTAAATCAGCCTGATAGTTGGTTAAAGGGCTTAATGGAAGCTATTAAAGTTTTACCTCCTTTACCTCGAATCGGGATAGGTCTTGCAGTTTTTGGAGTATCTATATCATTAACTGTTTGGTTAATATTGCAACTGTTAAAAAGAGAACATCTTTTCCTTGCTCGTAATGTGATGGTGGTGGGAGGAACAATCAGTGTGATGTTAGGAGCGTGGTTAGCAACTCAAAACTGGTTGTTTCTGTTGTTAGTAAGTGGAATGACAAGCTTTATCCTATTTCTAGCAAGAGAAATTATAGAAAATAGTGATGATGCGCCCGTCGTGGCGGGAGTCGTGGCGGGATTCCTGGCGGTAGTCCTGGCGTTCGGCGTGGCGTTCGGCGTGGGGGTAGTCGTGGCGGGAGTCGTGGCGGTAGTCGTGGCGGTAGTCGTGG
>NZ_JAWJTF010000114.1:0-17900 GCF_048836525.1 Nostoc sp. CALU 546 | reverse complement strand
TGGCGGTAGTCATGGCGGTAGTCGTGGCGGTAGTCGTGGCGGTAGTCGTGGCAGGAGTTGCGACTTTACCGCTTACTTGGTTTTCGCTTGTTGCAAGTTTAATCGCTTTTGCTTTTGCACCAGCAAAAAACAACAGAGTTTTTATCACCACTACAGTGATTTTAATAGCTCTTTCTGCCCAAAATTTAGGATGGGGTTCAGCATTAATTATCCCTGTAACCTTAGTCAGCTATTACAGAATATTTCCTGATTATTACTTTATCTCTTTAGGTAGTTATTATATATTTCCTCATTATTTACTAAAACTTTTCAGATTTTCAGATTCAACAATTAGGTGGTTACGTCCCCAAACAGCAAAAATACTTTTTCAATTACCTCCTTACACTAGCGAACTCCTGTGGATACCTTTACCTAATCATGCTCAACTTCTTGTTTCTGAATTTCGTGAAAGACCTCAACAAGCCTTAACAATCTTTCAATATACCCAAACTTTTTCCTTACCAGGATTTGAAATAACCCTGCAAAATGCCTTACCACAAATTGTTGCCGATCAACTCAAGCAAATTAAAAGTATTCCAGAACTAATCTTTACTGCCAACTCAGATCATCCCATATTAACCTTCCTGATTTCCCCCTTCTATCACCTCGATTCTGACAGCAATACCCCCACTCCAGAAACACCTTTACCGAAGGTTAAACCCGAACTTTCTATCCTTCTCCCTCGCTTGCAAATTATTATTCAAGATATTCAATCTGCGCTCGAAAATGAAAATATAGCCCTACGAGAACGAGGATTAGAACGAATCAATAACAAGCTTGTTCGATTACAATCCCAATTACCCTCTCTTGGACTTAAAGACCAAGCCATCAAACGCTGGACACCTGTACTAGAACATTGGCAAAGCGTTATTGAACAGGAACAAAATGAACAAAGCAAACTCTCTCAAGGCGAACTAATCAACCCGTTCCAATATGGAAATCCGGTGCGACTTGACCAAAAAAACTTGTTTAAAGGTCGTCAGAGATTTGCCAATGAAGTTGTCCGTCGAGTTTTAGACCGTGACCGACCTACCCTTGTGCTGCATGGCCCCCGTCGCTGTGGTAAAACTTCCTTTTTGTATAACTTTCCCCGCCTACTTCCCAGTGATATCCTCCCCGTATTTGTGGATATGCAAAGTTCCGCCATTACCACCAGCGAATCTGACTTTTGCTTTGGCTTAGTTCGTGCAATTCATAAAGACTGCAAAAGTCAAGGCGTTCAATTACCAAACATTCCTAAACGCACTGATTTTCAAGCAAGTCCCTATACCACTTTAGAAGATTGGTTCGATGAAGCATTTGCCAAAATTGGAGAACGGCGCATCCTTCTTAACCTTGATGAATTTGAAAAAATCGGTACTGCTATCCAAAATGGACAGATAACTTTACGTTTATTTGACCAACTGCGCCACTTAATTCAACATTATGAACAACTCGGTTTTCTTTTTTCTGGGGTACAAACTTTAGAGGAATTAGGCCCAAATTGGAGTAACTATTTTATCAGCGTTGTCCCGATAGAAATGCTTTATCTTGAACCTAACGAAGCCGAGGATTTACTGCTTAATCCAGATCCAGCTTTTACACTGCGTTACGCTCCAGACATTGTAAAAAAAGTATTAATGCTTACCAATTGTCACCCTTACTGCCTACAATTATTGGGTGCATCAATGGTGAATCAAGCTAACTTTAACCATACTGATTTGATTACTGCTGAACTCTTGCAAGCTTCTATTAATGACGCATTTACTTCTGGTCAGCCTTATTTTACAAATATTTGGACAGAATTTACAGGAACTACACCAGAAGAAATGGTAATTGGTCAAGAATTATTATTACAAGTTGCCAAGACAGATATTTTATTACCTATAACTACTGAAATTGCTGAAAAGGTATTAACCCGCTTGTTGCGTTATCATATTTTACACAAAATCAATGGAGGATATGATTTTGAAATTCCTCTGTTAAAACAATGGGTGAGAGAGCGTGCAGTAAAAAGCTAATTATTTAAAGTAAGGAATTAGAGAAGGCACACAACGCAACCTTTTTGTTGTGACTATAGTATCCAATATTTAAACTTTTCTATCGTCTATGAATAAATACGGTTCAGTTAAGGGCTACTGGCAACAATTTTGGGTTTTCGAGACGCGATAAATCGCCGTCTCTACAAGTGTTTTGTTGCTCATTCTGAACTGTATTGGTCTATGAATGACTTTAAATTTTATCATTGAGGGTTCGTTTTTTCAAAAATGCTCAATCAAAACCAAACACCTCTATTAGATGCCTTAAAAGCCAATGCAGCAAGACCTCATGCGCCTTTTTACACCCCAGGACATAAGCTAGGTAAGGGAATTTCTCAACCCTTAGCTGATTTATTTGGTAAAGCCGTGTTTCGCGCTGATTTAACCGAATTAGCAGATTTAGATAATCTCTTTGCACCCCAAGGCGTTATTCAAGAAGCACAACAACTAGCGGCTGAAGCATTTGGCGCTTCGCAAACATGGTTCCTTGTCAACGGTTCTACCTGTGGGATTGAAGCGGCAATTCTTGCTACCTGCGGCACAGGCGATAAAATAATTTTGCCTCGAAATGTGCATTCTTCTGCGATCGCAGGTTTAATTCTCTCCGGTGCAATACCCATTTTTCTCAATCCTGAATACGATCCAGTTTTAGATATTGCCCATAGCATCACGCCTAACGCTGTACAATCTGCACTCCAACAGCATCCCGACACAAAAGCAGTGTTGGTAGTTTATCCAACATATTACGGTGTTTGTGGAGATTTGAGTGCGATCGCCAATATCACACATCAATACAATATTCCTCTACTCGTAGATGAGGCACATGGCGCACACTTTGCCTTTCATCCAGAATTACCCACTCCAGCTTTAGCCGCAGGTGCCGATTTAACTGTACAATCCATCCACAAAGTACTTGGTGCAATGACACAAGCATCAATGCTGCACGTCCGAGGTGAGAGGATAGATTGCGATCGCATCAGTAAAGCTTTGCAGCTTGTACAATCTACCAGTCCTAGTTATTTACTTTTAGCTTCTTTAGATGCAGCGCGTCAGCAAATGGCACTCCACGGAAAAATGCTGATGTCTCGCACTTTGCAACTTGCTGACGAAGCTAGAACCCGAATCAATCAAATTCCTGGATTATCTGTCTTACAGATTCTTAGCCCCCCTTCTCAAGGGGGGTTGGGGGGATCTTCTTCTATAGGTGGGCTGAGAGGATATCCCGGCTTTATAGCTTTAGACAAAACCCGATTAACTGTCACTGTTTCTGGTTTAGGTTTAACCGGATTTGAGGCAGATGAAATTCTTGATGAAAAATTAGATGTCACCGCTGAATTCGCCTCACTGGAACATCTCACATTTATCATTAGTTTGGGCAACACCCCAGATGATATTGAGCAACTGGTGCAAGGTTTTACCACTCTTGCCGAAAAATATCGTCGAACCAATTTGACTATTAAAAGCCATCTGTGGCAGGATCTTTTCACTACACAGACTCATGCTTTATATTGTTCTCCCCGTGAAGCCTTTTTTGCTATTAGTGAAATACTACCTTTGACACATACTAATAAACGCATCTGTAGCGAAATTGTCTGTCCCTATCCTCCAGGAATTCCCTTATTAATGCCGGGAGAAGTTATCACAAAATCCATCCTTGATTACCTCCAACAAATCCAGAAAATGGGGGGATTTATTAGTGGTTGTGCTGATACTACTCTGAAAACTTTGAAAGTTGTAAAATAACCTCCTAACTCCTTTTCTTAACTTCACACTATTGGCATGATGCCTACGTTACATGATTGAATAATTTATCGAACAAAATTCTGGATTCAGAATTCTGTTGGGTATTCTGTATTTGATTCTGACTCCTGACTCCTGAATTCTGACTCCTGAATTCTGAATTCTGAATTCTAAATTCTTTTTCATTTGTTGGAAGTTCCTAACTTGATTGATGTAGATTAAAATCCTAAATCTACAGCAATGCGATGGGCACAAGCAAACCCAGAAAAAGCTACTGCATTCAATCCTTGACCTGGAAAGGTGCTATCCCCAACACAATAAAGTCCTGGAATAGCTGTGCGATTAAATGGCATATTCAATAAACCCCACAACTTGCGCCGGGGAATTGGCCCATAAGTGCCATCTTTACGACCCAAAAAGCGCCGATGGGTGCGCGGTGTCCCCACTTCCAGATAATCCAATCCGGCATCTAAACCTGGAAAAATCTTCTCTAGGCGGTCAATAATTCGCCAAGCCGCCTCTTCTTTCTTCGCTTCGTACTCACTCACAGAAAGTTTTTGCCAATCATCAATCCAGTGAGGCGTGAAGGCGTGAATGATGTGATATCCATTTGGTGCTAAATCTGGGTCAAGCAATGTAGGAATCGAAACAAAAACCGTACCTTCTGCTGCTGTCATCTTTTCCCAATCTTCCAGCAAAATATGGTGACACTCTGTCCCCGCAGGTAAAACTGACTCCTTTACCCCAATGTGCAAACTCAAGAAGCTTGGAGATTTTTGATAATTTTGTTGCCACTTTTTCTCATTATGTGGCATTGCTTCTGCTGGTAATAATTGTTCAAATGTATCCCAGCGTGTAGCATTTGAAACTATGCGTTTACCCCGATAGACCTTACCATTAGCCAGTTGTACACCTACTGCTTTTCCTTGTTCTGTGAGAATTTTTGTGACTCTAGCTTGGTACTGAATCTTACCTCCAGCTTTCTCTAGACCTTCCACCAGTTTTTGGGCAATTTGTCCCACTCCGCCTTTGGGATAATTAACTCCGCCATAATGCCTGTCAGAAAAGACCATCCCAGCATTAATCATTGGTGTCATATCTGATGGAACCACCGACCAGCAATAACATTCCATATCGATAAATTTCAATAATTGCGGGTCTTTGATGTAACGCCGTGCCACATCTCCGGCATTTTGGGGCAGGTACTTAGCTAAACCGAGACATGCCAAAGGATGCTGCAAAAAGACTCGTAGTAGATACCGAGGTTCTTCCAGCGACAGCAAATCCATGCTGTTGAGATACTTGAATACTTTTTGGCATTCGTCATAAAAGCGACGAATCCCCTGTTCTTCATGGGTAAAATGAGCAATAAGATTTTGCAAAAATTTTTCATAAACCCGGTCAACCTTCAAGTCTAAACCTTCGGGTAGATGATAGTGAATCTGCACCGGATCTGCGATCGCTTCTTGGCTGACATTTACAGTTGATAATGCACGGGTGAGTAAGTTAGTAGTACCATTCTCTCCCAGTCCAAAAATCATTGATGCCCCAACATCAAATCGATAGCCTTGGCGTTCAAAATAACCAGCGCTACCACCTGGAATCAAATAACGTTCCAGTACCAGCACTTTCGCTCCCTTCGCTGCTAACTGGGTCGCTGTTACTAACCCACCAATCCCAGACCCAATTACGATTGCGTCAATGGTCATTTGTCATTTGTCCTTTGTCATTTGTCCTACCCTACGGGAAGCCGCAGAAGCGTCTATGTTATTTGTCCTTTGTTATTTGTCCAGAGTCAATCAATATTTACTAATGACCAATGACCAATGACAAATGACTAATCAAAAAAAAAGAGGGACGAGCCTGCTGCTGCTGGCTAATCCCGTCTGCCGATCCTTAAAAGAGAGGAGAACACTGTATAACAATATAGCCTTGATTGAGAATTTATGTCAACTGCTAATGAAAAAGTTTATCAATAAAATTTAGAGTGTTAATTTTTAGCTGTCAGCCTAATGCAGGAAAGAGTATTATGGTGTTTCAGTTCTTATACAATAAAAAGGCGCTTGTTTCTGGCTATGACGCTACAATTGCGCGTTTATGTTCCACCCCATCCCCTGATCAAACACTGGCTAGCAGTTGCCCGTGATGCAGGCACACCTTCAGTATTATTTCGCAGTGCCATGACTGAGTTGGGAAGATGGCTAACTTATGAAGCTGCACGAGACTGGTTTCCGACCCAAGAAACAACGGTACAGACTCCTTTAGATATTTGTCCAGCAACGGTGATTGATCCGCAAGTGCCTATGGCAGTAGTACCGATTCTGCGGGCTGGACTAGGATTACTTGAGGGAGCGCAGACTTTATTACCTTTGGCATCGATTTATCACTTTGGCTTAGTGCGAGATGAAGAGACACTGCAATCTCATTGTTATCTGAACAAGTTACCAGAAAAGTTTGACCCCCAAACACGAGTGTTAATTACCGATCCAATGTTGGCAACAGGAGGGTCGATGATGACGACAATGGCAGAATTAACACAAAGGGGTGTAGATCCAAGCCTGACTCGGATTGTTTGTGTAGTAGCGGCTCCACCAGCTTTGCAAAAATTGAGTGAAGCTTATCCAGGTTTAATAATTTACACCGCCACTATTGACGAAAAACTGAATAACCAGGGGTATATTGTACCGGGATTGGGAGATGCAGGCGATCGCATTTTTGGGACTTAAGCTAGTATGCAGCTAGGGCAGGAAAGTAGCATAACTACTATAAAAGTTGCAAGGTTTGTTGAAGGCGGTAAAGATTATGAGTCAGCGAGATGGTTTTGGTAGTGGTTTTATAGCAGGGGCATTTGTCGGTGGCGTATTTGGCGGTGTTATCGGAGCATTGATTGCTTCTCGACGCGAGCCAGAATTGCTAGGTGAGGAGGAAATAGAACTGACAGATAGCCAAGCCGAAGCTAAGAGAATAGCAGCAAAGCGGCGTCAGATGAAAGCCTCAGAAAGCGAAAGCATCGGCATAGAAACGGCCAGGCGATCGCTAGAAGATAAAATTGCCCAGCTAAATGCCACAATTGATGAAGTGCGGAAGCAACTGGGGAATGTGAATGGCGGTGCATCCCAAGCAGCCAATGACCGTTCCCTCACTAAAGACTCCTGAAGTTTGTTCAGGCGTGGTGAAAGTGTCAAGTGTGGTAAACGTGAAATCCGCAAACAGCATGACATGGACTAAATTAAAATTAAAAGATAAGACCGCGTTTGACACTTAGTAGGAAACACAGCTATCCATGAGTTTACTGATTACGACACTAGTAACCTTTGTTACCTTTTATAGCTATTTGCTAATTATCCGGGTTTTGTTGACCTGGTTCCCGACAATCAACTGGTATAACCAGCCATTTGCCGCTTTAGCCCAGATAACCGACCCTTATCTAAATTTATTCCGCTCAATTATTCCCCCATTGGGCGGTATGGATTTTTCTCCGATTTTAGCTTTCTTAGCACTCAACTTAGCTGGAGAGTTTCTCAGAACCCTAACTCGTCTGCCATTCGTCCAGGGATTTTGATTAGTACCCCAATCAAAACTTTTGTAGAGACGCTTTCACAATTGGCGTCTCTACAATTTTTATAAGAAGAATTCAGAACTCAGGAGTCAGAATTCAGAATTCAGTATTAATTCTGTACGACTGAGTATTATATAAATACTGCTCAGGTTTTGGATTTTAAATTGGAATTTGTTTTTGGGAAAAAGGTTACTGAGTTTGAGTTAAAGGTTTTTTCTTTCCCTTTTCCCTACAAGTATTGAGTATTATATTATTATCTACGCACTTGGCCGCTAAACCCAGCAGCCTTGAACTGCTTTAGCTTCAAGGGAGTTGGCTGATTAGCAGGTACAGAAATTCTTAATTCAAAATCGCTGATGCCTGGTGGCACCTCAGTAATAGAACCTAAGCGAGTCCGGTTTTGCATCACCGAGTCATTATTAGCATCATAGATGCGTCCAAAAATATCTGCGTCGTAGACTGTTTTATTAGTGCCATTTTCTGCTTTGCCAATGACAATAAAACAATTGGCTGCTGCACTACCACTACTGATAACAGCCCCTTCTGCTAGTTCTGGTGGGCAATCTTTATAAGATACGTCAAATAGTTTAATCTGTGTCAGGGCTATAGCTGGGGGAATAATCACCCACGATAGAAAGGTGATCATACAGGAAATAAAAACGACCGTGAGTGAGCGCAACCGCATAAAAGACCCCGTGACTTAATCTAATAATTATTTAACTTATAACCTCAGCTTACCTGAATTTAAGTACAGGGTAATTGGAGACTTTAATTTAACCTTTGTAATAATTAGGGAAATAAACCCTCAATTGCTATTAAATTATGACTCCAGATGAGATTGAAGCAGCTATGCTCGCAGCTTTTAATCGTTGTGATGTCGCAAGCTGTCCTCTCACTGACGCGCAGAAACAGATATTACTGCAAGTGGTCGAGCAAATTCAGGGAAATTCTACCTCTGGGACGTCAAATATTGCTAATCCCTTAGACGAACTTACCCCAGAGGAGTTAGAAGCATTTTTACAGTTTGTTAAGAATGAAGAACAACGTAACCGCACTTGGAAAGTGCAATTACTCAACGACTGGTTGCTAGAAAATGACTCTGGAACAGTACAATTCATTCGCCAACGCTATGGTTTACAGTGGTTGAATCGTGTTGAGTCATGTCATTTTGAGAAGTATTATTATTTTGAGGATGCACTCAAGTTAAAGGTAGGCGATCGCATTGAAGTTTCCAATGCACTATGGGAATGGGTGCAAGAAGATGGCCCTTGTCAGCGCGAATGGTTTCCCTGTATGGTGATTCAGATCGAAGAAATTAGCGATGACTCCTCTACTAATTGCGTCGTCCGCTTCTTCAACGGCGCTGAGTATGAAATTCAAGGCATCTACGAATGGAATCGTTATAACTGGCGCTGGCCTCAAAAATAGTAGTCTATAAATTCCTTGTAGAGACGGCGATTTATCGCGTCTCTCTAACCTCAATGAAATTATTGCTTGAACAACGCCCAAGCCAAAAACCTTTCGGTATGATACAACGCTAATTGATTGCTCACACCATTAAAAACAGCATCAAAAGCGTGTTCTGCCCAAGGAATTTCTAGAAAAACCGCAGTATTACCAGAGTCATGTAAACGTTGATACATCTTTCTACCAAATCGTGCTTCTACCAAATGGTCACGACTACCGTAAATTAATAAAGTTGGCGGTAAAGGATGCGTTAGGTAATTTATCGGTGAAGCAATTTGATACTGATTAGGTAATTCTTCTAAAGAACCACCGATAAATGCTTTTAAAACAGCACGGGTGTTAATAGGATCGGGATTTGGCGGTGTTTTGTATCCTCCTGGTAAGTTAACAGGCCCGTAATAGTTCACCACAGCACGAATAGGTGGTGCATCTGGTTGATAAGCCGCTAGCATTGCTAAATGCGCTCCCGCAGAACGCCCTAAAAGTACCATCCGTTCAGGATCAGCTTCATATTCAGCTGCATGTTGGCGAATAAAATTCAAGGCTGTACGCACATCATCTAACTGAGATGGAAACCGATATTTTGGTGCGTGTCGATAGGCGATCGCAAATACTGTATATCCATGATTAGCAATATATTGATTAAACTCAGAATTAGCGCCAGGATTGCCATATTGCCAAGCTCCACCATAAATTACTACCACTGCTGGATATTTCCCTACCTCTGAGGGTTGGTAAACTTCCATTTTTAAAGGCACTCCCGCAGGCGAAGCAAAGAGAATATCTTTTTGATGACGCGTTTTACCTAATGGAATACCCCGGAAGAAATTAACTAAGTCAAAGGGATGGATTTGCATCTTAGCCATTACTTGGACTGGAATTTGCTCTAAATAATTTGCTCCCAACCCTTGTTTCATCGCTTTAGCCATCTGCATTTGAGTTAGTGGGATATTCACTAGCACCGAGCCACAAATTACCAATCCGATTAAACTGAAAATGCAAACTAAACGCTGTATTTTACGGCGACGGATGTAGAATAAAGAAAGCAATAAAAAGAGCAAATTTAATAATAATAACCAAGGACTGACTTCTGGCGCTCCCACTGCTAGCCTGAGTAAAAACATATTTGGGGCAGCAAGAATAATCCAAGAGCTAAGAAATAGACTTGTAAAACTTAGAAATAAGATAAGCCATGATAAAATTATTTTGGGTTTAGCAAACATAGATAAAGTGCGGGAATAAAGACTCCGAAGAAGTACAATTTATCCGCTAATGCTAAGGTTGGCAATAGTTCTATATTCTAAATGGCGATGAAAGCATCACTCATTGCTGTTGTATTTGCCGTTGCACCCAAAGACGAAAAGCTTTGAGCGTTGCATTTCTGCCTGCTGTTGTACTTTGCTCTAGATATTGGGGAATCGCTGCAATTAGTGGGAATAGAGGAAAATTTAAGCTTTGCTGAGATTCTACATAATGCCCATTTTGTAGAACGTTAATTTGGAGCTTTCCTCGCTCAAAACGCCAAAGTTCAGGCACTTTTAGCGCTTCATAAATATTAGGATGAGTCCGAGAAGTAATATCAATTTCTAGAGCTAAATCTGGAGGAGGATCTACTGCTAAATCTAGCCGCTTCTTGCCGCGAATCTTGGATTCATTTTTTATATAGAAACACTGATCGGGTTCTATACCTTGAGCCATCACTTGGTTTTTGAAAGTGGTAGAACCGAGGCTGATGAACTCAGTACTTACCTCTTCTAGAAGCGCTTTGACTAAATCACCAATAATTTCTTTGTCATATTCATGTTCTGGCAGTGGTGCCATAATCTCTAGTATTCCCCTGTCATAAGCAATTCGTGCTGCCCGGTGTTCCCCTAAATCCTCTAGAATTGCTTCCAATTCCTGCCAGGTTACATCTCGCAGTAGCACTCTTTGTCCTGGTGGAATGTAGATGCGCTTTAATTCCAACAACATCATCTCCACTCCTAATAGCTCAAATCTAAATTTAGCTTACTCCAGTTGAACTGACGGGGCGACAATTTTTGCTACTTCATCGCTATGCTTGGATACGCCGCAGCTTGTCGTCGGATGTCGCCTACTCAAACAACCCCCTCATAGAAGTGTACACGGGGGCGATCGCTCTTACATTCCCATTCCCCATTCCCCACCTTTCAAGGGTAGGTATTTAAAAATCAGGCAGTAGAGAGGGTGATTTGAGAGACATGGAGTTGTGGAGTCAAGGAAGGCCAAGGTTCAGGGAAAAAGCTACCTTGAGGTAGGGGAAGACGATTAAGAACGGCAGCCTTAATCACTAAAAATCCACGACGGAAACATGAGAGACAACGATGGAAGACACTATTTTTCAAATTGCGTCGTGCAACGTGGGTTTGTGGTAATTCGTCTAAACTACTAATAGGCAAATTGGCATCAATAGCACCTCCAACACTAACCTGCCATAAAGTAGCGATTGCGATCGCTAACCAATGTCTCTCGGCTCGTTTGGTATCTGTCATTTTAGTTTGATGCCAAGCAAAACCACCTCTTTTACCGTCTTTAAATAGACATTCAATCCAAGAGCGCATCGAATACCAACAAGCATCCGCAACTTCGGGTTGTAAATCGGTGAGAATTAACCAAGGTTCGGCATAGCCCTCGTCATGACGGGCTAACAATGTACATTCAATCGGGTTACTTTTGAAACAAGTTACCAATGACTCAAATGACTGACCAACTTCTCGAACAAGAGTATTTAGAGGTAGCCAAGAAACAGTACCTTTAATTTGAAACTGCCCCTGAAGGTTAATCCGCATAAAAGGATGCCAACCACAGTTCAAGATTTGTTGATACAACCACTCAGCATAAAGCCCTCTATCTGTGGTGACAATTACAAACCAATCTGGTGGTACAGTTTTGTCTATATGGCGAAATAATTCTTCCCAGTGAGGTTTCCAACTTCCAGGAATGGTAGCTTCAACTATTTTCCAGGCAATTGGAATTCCACAGCCACGGTAAACAATGCTAATTGCTAATACAGTAAAGCGATCGCTTAAAGTTGAAGCATCTGCTGCCAATGCTAGACGTTTTTCACCTTTAGGCCAAAGACTTAGAATCCAAGATAGTAGTGGACTAAAACAAGATGTCACATCCAATGAAGTTCGACCAGTTTTTGTTTTATCTTCTGCGTCTCGATACCATTCCCGCAGTTGCTGACGTATAGTATTCTCCTTTTTACCCAGTAGTTCTGCTAAAAATACTGAAACCGTTGTCAGTCCACTTGATTGGGTCATTACTATCCCAAAAGTCCACATTGCCAGTACAACAGCTTGAGGTTTTGTGAGATTTGGCATTTTTTCAATTACTTTTCTAGTCCATTCTCTTAATTCCTCGCTTTTTCCTACTTGCATTCACCCTCCTGCACCCGTAGTAATTCTGCTGATAAAAGCTAGATAGTATTTTACCTGCAAAAATACGCCTTTATTAAATACCTACCCTTGAAAGCCATTCCCCACTCCCTCATTGTCTAGAGTGAAGAAAAAACCTCTGGAGTTCCCAGAGGTTTTGGTTCCTGATTTAGTTTCTATTTGTTACTACAATTTGTCCTCAGTCATTTCCCGATAATGAAGGAAATTATTTGATTTGAGTTGTTACTCAAGCACTTATGGCTCAATGCCGATTAACTGGAAATTCAGAAAAGGATACCTTGTAGATAGCGCAATAAGGTTCAATTAAGACTTTCTCCTCCCTAATAATTCTTAAAAAGGAAGGTATTAAACCTAAAATATACTGAGAATTAAGTGTTTAAATATACTTCTTGCAAAAAAACAATGAATGATCAACTCAAGCTAGAGCTAATTATTTGCAAATGCGTCTCACATATAAATATTCTATAGTAATCATAATTTTTTTTAAAACTCAGTGGTCTTGTAGGATGCGTTCCGTGCTAACACACCCTACGTATAGTTCAAAAATAAAATACTAGTCCTATATTTCATTTTTGAACTATACGTAAGCTGGGCACTTGTCTTAAATCATATTTAACTATAGTTAAACTTTTAGACTGTAAGCTCAATAACTATTGGCAATCTTTGATGCCAACCTAAATTATTTTCATACTATAGATAGATATCGATATAGGAAATTTGGCAGATAGTAATGGATGTGGTTTTATTACTAGGGACAGATGTAGATGTGGGATAAATTAAGAAAAATACTATTTTTTTAGTAAACGACAAGTAATGTATCCTAAAATTATTTATTGCGATAAGAAAATTTAAATTACCAATGATTATTTCAAAAGAAAATTTAATAACTAACCTTTTGATTTTTTCAGCAAGAAAATTGTAAGATTTTGATAAAGATATTGTCAAGTTTTGATTATATTTTTTTGTTTATTGTAAAAACTATTGACTAAAGGTAGGATTGTTCTTAAATAAAGAAAAGTGGACTAAGGAAAAGATTAAGTAACTGTCGCTTCTCGATTGAACTTTTCTTTCAGATAGGTTCAAATTTATTACTACATACTGATGACAAACTAGCTAGTTTGTAAGATAGTCTAAGGACTAAATATTTACTCATACCTGACCTTTACTGTTTTTAGTTTCCAAGTCATTGAAAAAGATTCAAGCTCTTGTTGGTAATCAAAACTTAACCTACCTAAATATTAGGAGGTTAATCTATAAACCCGTATTGTATAATTCAGTAAAATCATCAATGTAAGGGCTACTCGAAGCCTCGAAAGTGTTTGCCTATTACCATCAATCAGGGGCAATGGTCTTAACCAAAACCATTATTTCACCGGGCTTCAGGACAGTCTGTCAACTTTTAGCGGTTATCAAGTGATTAGTTTACTAGTTTTAAGTATTTTTATTCCAAGTGAAGACCATTAAGGTCGAATTTTGATTTATTAAAATCTGACCGAATGAAGTGAATCCCTAAAATATCAGAATATTAGGGGAATAATACCTAGCGTTATTTGCACACCACGTCAATATTTAATCAACCTTCTAGGACTAATTAGTTTTGCAGTTGCATATCCTGGTGAACCAGGATTGAAAAAACAATTGCAAAAGACATATTTGCCCACATTTCACAGTTGGCGGCAACTGATAAAAATTATGTCAGAATACTCCAGTCAAGACAGAGCTTTTGAATGCTATGACATGCACGAGAGCAAATTTTTAACGCCTTTTCAACGGAAGGCACTGTTGAAAAATTTGCAAGCGAATTTACAGCCAGAATATCGGCGGCGGATTGAAATTATGCTGCTGGCGGATATGGGTAAATCTCAAAGTCAAATCTGTGAAATATTAAGTTGTTCTCAGGAAATGGCACGATATTGGATTGGTGTGGCAGAGGCAGGTTTAGCGCACAAATGGAATGAGCGCCCAATTGGTAGACCTAAGACTGTTAACGATCAATACATTGAACGTTTGAAAGAATTGGTGAGTAATAGTCCGCGTGAATATGGTTATGCATTTACTTACTGGACAGCCCAATGGTTAAGCAAGCATTTAGCAAATGAATTTGGGATTGCAATTACCGATCGCCATGTTAACCGCTTGCTAAAAAAAATGGGACTTTCCACTAAGCGTAAAAATCCCTGTTTACAAGAAACTGACCTAAATAAGGATGCTGGCATTACGATTGGTGACTTGCAATCTAACTCCGAACCGAGTTTGCATTGGTCATTTAATCTGATTCAGACCAATAACTAAATTTATTTGTCATTTGTCATTTGTCATTTGTCATTTGACCAATGCCCAATGCCCAATGCTCCATGCCCAAATACTGTTTTGGAGGTCAGAAAATGCCATCAGCGTTTTCTCAGCAATATTTAGCTGAACAACTCACCCAAGGTTTGGGTGAGTCGCTGTCAGACGGGGAACTTGACAGGTGTCTCAAAGGGCTGGAAATTGTCGAACCATCAGTAGCAAAGCAGTTTTGGCACGCAACTACAGCCCAGCCTGGAATTTATATTGTCCTGACTGGTAAAGTCAGACTGTTGGATAGCTCTAATAACTTAATTACTACTCTGTTATCTGGAGCATCATTTGGCGAATTGACTTTATTTCCAAGAGAGGAATTCAGTCCTTATGTTGCTAGGGCTTCAGTAAACTTACAGCTTTGCTATATCAACCAAGATATTTTACAGGAGATTATTCGCACACATAGCAGCATCAGCGATCGCCTTTTAAGACGTGCAGAGGTTTGGGATTTGCTGCTGTTATGTTGCCAGAACTCCCTAATTGGGCGTAATGGCTCTGTGGAAGAGATGTTTAAAGCTTTATGCCTATTTGAGCGGCACAATCTGGAAAGTGGTTCCCTGAGTCCCAATCTCACTAGAGATATCAAGCTTTGGTTACTGTATCGCGGAGAACTGCTGGATTCTAACGGGCGAAGATTCACACCTGGAAACATCTATGTGAGTCCAAAACAAGGAAGTTGGGAGGTAGGGCAACCAGCGATCGCTTACAGTTTAAGCAATGCTGATTGGCAAACAGCATTACAGCATTGGCCGCAATTAGCAGAGTTAATAGACTTCCAAGAGAGATTGGGGACAGGGGACAGGGGACAGGGGACAGGGGACAGGGAACAGGGGACAGGGGACAGGGGATTAGGAAAGGCTTTTGACAATACCCAATCCCCAGTACCCAATCCCCAGTACCCAATCCCCAGCATTGAGCCAAAACAAAGGAGACAACGGGCGTACTTTCCCAGCCCAACAGTCAGGGCTGGGCATTGGTTGGGACGCTTGACTAAACGGTATCCGTTCTTTGAACAACAAAGCGCCTCTGACTGTGGTGCAGCTTGTTTGGTGATGATTAGTCGCTATTGGGGTAAGCGCTTTAATGTCAACCGCATACGGGATTTAACCAACATCAGCCGGAGTGGGGCATCAATGCGGGGTTTAACAGCCGCCGCCGAAAATATCGGTTTTGCTACCCGTCCAGTGAAAGCCAGCTTTGATAAATTAGCCCAACAACCTTTACCTGCGATCGCTCACTGGGAAGGTAAGCACTACATTGTTGTCTATGAAGTCAATAAAAAACGTGTGATTGTTGGCGATCCCGCCATCGGTCAACGCACCCTTACCCCCAGCGAATTTAAAGTTGGTTGGACTGGTTATGCACTGTTATTACAACCTACAGACCTACTCAGAGAAACCGAGGAAGCGATTACACCATTTTGGCAGTTTTTTGATTTAGTTAAACCTCACTCGCAAGTGCTGCTAGAAGTGTTAATCGCTTCGATATTAATTCAGTTATTTGGATTAATTACACCCCTATTTACTCAGTTGCTCTTAGATAGAGTAATTGTCCAAGGTAGTACCCTGACTTTAAACGCCATTGGTTTAGGGTTGCTGATTTTTGGTTTTTTTCGCGTTGCTCTCAGTGGACTGCGGCAATATCTCCTGGATCACACAGCAAATCGCTTGGGATTAACACTGATGGTAGGTTTTATTAAACATACCTTTCGTTTGCCCTTAGCATTTTTTGAGTCGCGGTACGTTGGCGATATTGTATCTCGCGTCCAAGAAAATCAAAAAATTCAGCGCTTTCTAACTGGAGAAGCACTATCAATTGGTTTGGATTTAATGACGGTGTTTGTCTATGTAGCATTGATGTTTTGGTATAGCTGGCAAATGGCATTATTCAGTTTAGCGATCGTGCCGCCTTTTGTATTACTAGCGTTCATAGCTACACCTTTTTTGCGCCGCATCAGCCGCGAAGTTTTTAATGCTTCAGCTAAAGAGAACAGTTATCTGATTCAATCCCTCACAGGTATTCGCTCAGTTCGCTCTATGGCAATTGAGCAAACAGTACGCTGGCATTGGGAAGAACTGCTGAATAATGTCATTAAAAAGACATTTAGTGGACAGATAATTAGTAACCAACTCCAAATTCTCAGTTCCAGTATCGAATCGCTAGTAACCACGGGATTACTTTGGTTTGGTGCATGGCAGGTAATTCAAAACCAATTGACAATTGGACAATTAGTAGCCTTCAATATGTTGTTGGGTAACGTTATTCGACCTTTCCAACGGCTGATTGTTCTGTGGAATCAATTACAAGAAGTGATTATTTCTACGGAGCGAATTAATGATGTTTTAGAAGCAGAGCCAGAAGAAGATTTACAACATCAGCCCCGTCAATTTTTAAGTATTTTACGTGGTCATATTTTATTTGAGAATGTGACTTTTCGCTATCACCCAGAAAGCGATATTAACGTGTTAGAAAACCTCAGCTTTGAAATCAAACCTGAGCAAACTATAGCAGTTGTAGGGCGTAGTGGTTCTGGCAAAACTACCCTTTCTAAATTGATTTTGGGACTATATCTGCCGACGGATGGCAAAGTATTGATTGATGGTCAAGATGTGACTAATATTGCTCTGCGATCGCTCCGTTCTCAAATTGGCGTTGTAGACCAAGATACATTTTTGTTTGGCGGTACAATCCGCGACAACATTAGCATTGCTCATCCAGAAGCTTCCCAAGAAGAAGTTATCGAAGCGGCGCGTCTAGCAGGAGCAGATGAGTTTATTAAGCAAATGCCAATGGGCTACGAAACCCAAATTGGTGAAGGTGGGGGTATGTTATCCGGTGGACAACGCCAACGCCTAGCGATCGCTCGTGCTTTGTTAGGAAACCCCAGCTTCTTAGTATTGGATGAGGCAACCAGTCACTTAGACGCTGAATCTGAGCGGATTATTCAGAATAACCTCAAAAAAATTCTCCAAGGACGCACAAGTTTAATCATTGCTCATCGTCTTTCTACTGTGCGTAATGCTGATTTGATTTTGGTTTTAGATCGGGGAATTTTAGTCGAAAGCGGTACTCACGATCAATTAATCACCAAAAAAGGTCATTATTTCTATCTCAATCAGCAACAACTAGCGCAAACAGGTTGAATGGGGATTGGGGATTGGGGACTGGGGAATGGGGAATGGGGAATTAGAGACTCCGTTCATCCACCTCAGAACTCCGTTCATCCACCTCAAAACTCCGTTCATCCACCTCAAAACTCCGTTCATCCACCTCAAAACTCCGTTCATCCACCTCAAAACTCCGTTCATCCACCTC